>NZ_JBCNZM010000128.1:0-14056 GCF_040227615.1 Bacteroides sp. RTP31139st1_H2_RTP31139_211217
GGTCCGGTCCGACATACTCAGTGGTAAGACAAAGCTGTTGTATGTAGCTCCGGAATCACTGACGAAGGAAGAGAATGTGGAGTTTCTGAAAACGGTGAAGATTTCGTTCTATGCCGTGGACGAAGCCCATTGTATTTCTGAATGGGGTCATGACTTCCGTCCTGAGTATCGCCGCATCCGTCCCATTATCAATGAAATAGGAAAAGCCCCTCTGATAGCGTTGACTGCGACGGCTACACCGAAAGTGCAGCATGACATCCAGAAGAATCTGGGTATGGTGGATGCGCAGGTGTTCAAGTCATCGTTCAACCGCCCGAATCTCTATTATGAGGTACGCCCCAAGACTGCAAATGTAGACCGGGACATCATCAAGTTCATTAAGAACAATCCCGAAAAGTCAGGCATTATCTATTGCCTGAGCCGGAAGAAAGTGGAGGAGCTTGCTGAAATCCTGCAGGCAAACGGAATCAATGCCCGTGCCTATCATGCCGGAATGGATTCGGCTACACGAACACAGAACCAGGATGATTTCCTGATGGAAAAAATTGATGTGATTGTAGCTACCATTGCTTTTGGTATGGGGATTGACAAACCGGATGTGCGCTATGTCATCCATTACGATATACCCAAAAGTCTGGAAGGATATTACCAGGAGACCGGACGTGCCGGAAGAGATGGAGGAGAAGGGCAGTGTATTACTTTCTATACCAATAAAGACTTGCAGAAGCTCGAGAAGTTTATGCAAGGCAAACCTGTAGCAGAGCAGGAAATTGGCAAGCAGCTTCTGCTGGAGACTGCTGCGTATGCCGAATCTTCCGTATGCCGCCGAAAGGCGTTGCTTCATTACTTCGGTGAAGAATATATGGAAGAAAATTGTGGTAATTGTGACAACTGTTTAAATCCGAAAAAACAAGTGGAAGCTCAAGAATTATTGTGTACCGTGATTGAAGCTATTCTCGCGGTGAAAGAAAATTTTAAAGCGGACTATATTATAGACATAATACAAGGTAAGGAAACTTCAGAGGTGCAGGCGCATCTGCACGAAGATCTTGAAGTGTTCGGCTCTGGTATGGGCGAAGAAGACAAAACGTGGAATGCTGTGATCCGTCAGGCGCTTATTGCCGGTTATCTGAGTAAGGATGTCGAAAACTATGGCTTGCTGAAAGTGACGGATGACGGTAGGAAGTTCCTTAAACATCCCAAATCATTCAAGATAGTGGAAGACAATGACTTTGAGGATGTGGAAGAGGAAGCACCTGCACGTGGAGGCGGTGCGTGTGCGGTAGACCCGGCATTGTACTCCATGTTGAAGGACTTACGAAAGAAGTTGTCCAAGAAGTTGGAAGTTCCTCCTTATGTCATTTTCCAAGACCCATCTTTGGAAGCGATGGCGACCATATATCCGGTGACTTTGGACGAGTTGCAGAACATACCGGGTGTAGGAGCCGGAAAGGCAAAACGCTACGGCGAGGAATTCTGTAAACTCATTAAGCGGCACTGTGAGGAGAATGAGATTGAACGTCCCGAGGACTTGCGTGTGCGTACTGTGGCCAATAAGTCAAAAATGAAGGTGGCCATCATTCAGGCCATTGATCGTAAGGTGGCATTGGATGACATTGCCATGTCAAAGGGCATTGAGTTTGAAGAGCTGCTGGATGAGATAGAAGCTATCGTCTACTCCGGAACGAAATTGAATATCGACTATTTCTTGGAGGATATTATGGATGAAGACCACTTGCTGGATATCTATGATTATTTCAAGGAATCTACCACTGATAAGATTGACGATGCTCTGGATGAGTTGGGTGATGACTTTACGGAAGAAGAGGTACGTTTGGTACGCATCAAGTTTATTTCAGAGATGGCAAACTGATTGGTTTTAGTTGATAAAAAAGAAAAAAATGTTGCGTGCAAGTATACGGAATGGAATAAAAACCGTATATTTGCACGCAATAAATTTTAAACGCATAGCCCTATGTCATTTATTGCTGATAAGATTGTAATGGATGGATTAACTTATGACGACGTACTGTTAATCCCCGCTTATTCTGAAGTCTTGCCTAAAACAGTCGAACTCTCGACTAAGTTTTCACGAAACATTGAGTTAAAAATCCCGTTTGTAACTGCTGCCATGGATACGGTTACCGAAGCGAAGATGGCTATTGCCATTGCCCGCGAAGGTGGTATCGGAGTTATTCATAAGAATATGTCCATTGAGGAGCAGGCACGTCAGGTAGCTATTGTGAAGCGTGCTGAAAACGGTATGATTTATGACCCGGTGACTATCAAGAGAGGTTCTACGGTAGCTGATGCGCTGGCTTTGATGGCTGAATACAAGATTGGTGGTATTCCGGTGGTAGATGATGAAAGATATTTGGTAGGCATTGTTACCAATCGTGACCTTCGTTTTGAGAAAGATATGAATAAGCGTATCGATGAGGTAATGACTAAGGAGAACATCATTACTACCAATCCTACGACGGATATGGAGGCTGTTTCTCAAATTCTGCAAGAACATAGAATCGAGAAGTTGCCGGTAGTAGATAAAGACAACAAATTGGTAGGTCTGATTACCTATAAGGATATTACCAAGGCAAAGGATAAACCTATGGCGTGCAAGGATAGCAAAGGTCGTCTGCGCGTTGCTGCCGGAGTGGGAGTGACGAATGACACTTTGGAGCGCATGCGGGCTTTGGTGGATGCAGGGGCGGATGCCATTGTCATTGATACGGCTCACGGACATTCCAAGGGGGTTATTGAAAAATTGAAAGAAGCCAAGGCTAACTTCCCTCATATTGATATTGTTGTTGGTAATATTGCTACCGGTGAAGCTGCGAAGGCATTGGTCGAGGCTGGTGCTGATGGAGTAAAGGTGGGCATCGGTCCGGGTTCCATCTGCACTACCCGTGTAGTTGCCGGTGTGGGTGTTCCTCAGTTGTCTGCGGTTTATGATGTGGCAAAGGCACTGAAGGACACGGGTATTCCTTTGATTGCCGATGGCGGTTTGCGTTACTCGGGCGACGTAGTGAAGGCGTTGGCTGCCGGTGGTTACAGCGTGATGATCGGTTCGCTGGTTGCCGGAACGGAAGAGTCTCCGGGCGATACGATTATTTTCAACGGTCGTAAGTTCAAGTCCTATCGGGGTATGGGGTCGCTGGAAGCTATGGAAAATGGTTCCAAGGACCGCTACTTCCAAAGCGGTACCAGTGACGTGAAGAAATTGGTTCCAGAGGGCATTGCTGCCCGCGTTCCTTATAAAGGTACTTTGTATGAAGTGATTTATCAGTTGGTTGGCGGTCTGCGTGCCGGTATGGGCTATTGCGGTGCAGCCAATATAGAGAAACTGCACGATGCCAAGTTTACCCGCATTACTAATGCAGGTGTACTCGAAAGCCATCCGCATGATGTATCTATAACCAGTGAGGCACCGAACTATAGCCGTCCAGAGTAAGATAATAACAAAATAATAGTGAATGCCCGGAGAGAGATTGCCGCTTTCCGGGCATTTTGTTTATATTTGCAGCCGTATAAAAAGAACGGATGGTGCTTATGGTTAGATTGTTTTGGGTGTTTTTCTTCCTCGGGTTCGGATTGGCTGTTTCGGCCCAGGACGATCCGGTACTGATGCGTATCAATGGAAAGGAGGTCCTCCGTTCTGAATTCGAACGTAGCTATAATAAGGGCGGTACCTCTGTCGGTGCAGGCCGGAAGGCATTGGATGCATATGTGAATAAGTTTATAGACTTCAGGCTGAAAATAGAGGCTGCCGAAGTTGCGGGATTGGATACTTCCCGTGTCTTCCAGAAGGAGCAGGATGAGTATCGCCGCTGTCTGATTAAATCATACTTGACAGATGAGGAGACGGCAGAGCAGGAGGCACGGCAGTATTATGACAAGATGAAATCCGGCCGGCGTGCGGGCCGGGTATATGTGAAGCATATTTTTAAATATCTTCCCCAGAATATTTCCGGTCATACCTTGCGTGAGATGGAGTCCAGGATGGATTCTATCTACAGGGCTCTTGCAAAGGAAGGGGGAGCTGTGCCGTCTTTCGATGCTTGCGTCGAGCAATTTTCCGATGAGAAGAAAGCGTTTTGGGTGGGTTGGCTGCAGATGCCGGTGGAGTTTGAGGATATTGTATTCGGGTTGAATGCCGGAGAGATTTCCCGTCCGTTCCTCACTCCTCAAGGCATTCATATCGTGAAAGTACTCGAACAGCAGGAAATCCTTCCTTTTGAGAGGATGAAGGACAAGATAATCCGTTGTCAAACCCGTCGTCATGGAATGGATAAAGGAACGCGGGCTTTTGTGGATAAACTGAAGAAAGAATATCACTATATGCCGGATAAAGCCGGTATCGACGAACTGCTGGCCAAAGGAAGCACTTCCCGTGTATTGTTTACACTGGATGGCAAGGCATACGGTGGAAAAGAGTTTGCCGGATTTGCCGCTGTTTATCCGGCAGGGACGCGCAGACAGTTGGAGGCTTTTACAGTAAAAACGATTCTGGACTATGAAAACTCCCGTCTGGAATTGAAGCATCCCGAATTCTGTGCGTTGGTGCAGGGGCATCGTGACAGCATGTTGCTTGCCGAAATCACTGACCGTGAAGTGGGAAAGAGGAGTGTGGTGGATGAAGCGGGATTGAAAGCATATTTTGAGGCGCACCGTTCGGACTTCCATTGGGACGAACCGCGTTATAAGGGTATTGTGCTGCATTGTACTACCAAGCGGGTGGCGAAGCAAGTACGGAAATTTCTGAAACAGATTCCGGAAGAGGAGTGGATGGATGCCATCCGTCTCACTTTCAATGCCGGCGATACTCCCAAGGTGCGGGCAGAGCAAGGATTATTTGCTCCCGGTGATAATGCATATGTGGATGAATTGGTGTTCAAAGGGAAGAATGCAACCCCGGTTTTGTCATTTCCCTTTACTGCTGTACAAGGTCGTAAGCAGAAGGGACCAGATAGTTGGCAAGAGGTGCGAGAGCCGCTCGTAACCGCTTATCGGAACTATTTGGAAACGCATTGGGTGGCAAAGTTGCGTGCTGCCGGTAAGGTTGAAATTGACCAAGAGGTTTTAAAAACCGTTAATAATCACTGATGCAACCGATTAAAACACTATCTTCGTACCTCAAAACGAAGTAAATATCAGTTGGTGATGCGAACAACCTGCTTTGGGCTTTTAATTTTCCTTCTCTGTGCGGCGTGCAGCGAGCAGCACGACCATAAAGGGTGGACACCGTTAGTGGAGTTGGACGGCAATTTCCTTTACCGGGAAGATTTGCAATCGGTACTTCCTGCCGGTTTGTCCAAAGACGACAGTCTGTTGTTTGCAGAACATTATATCCGTAATTGGGTGGAAGATATTTTGCTGTACGATAAAGCGCAGAGCAATATTCCCAATAACGGTGAGATTGATAAACTTGTGGAGAATTATCGCAAAGCATTGATAATGCATACCTATCAGCAGGCTTTAATACATCAGCGGCTATCAGAGGAGATTTCAGAACAAGACTTGACGGAGTATTACGAGAAGAACCAGGCGCTCTTCAAGGTGGAACGTCCGTTGATGAAAGGCTTGTTCATCAAAGTTCCTTTGACAGCCCCGCAGCTGGGCAATGTTCGTCGCTGGTACAAGACGGAAACCCGTGAGGCGGTGGAACATCTGGAAAAGTACAGTCTGCAGAATGCTGTGAAGTATGAGTATTTTTATGATAAATGGGTGCCGGTATCGGAAGTGCTGGATATGCTGCCCTTGAAGGTTCCTAATGTGGACGAGTATCTGGACAAGAATCGCCATGTAGAGCTGAAGGATACGGCTTTCCATTATTTCCTGAATGTGAGCGATTATCGCCCGGTGGGAGAGCAGGAACCCTATGAGTTTGCCCGTAGGCAAGTGAAGGATATGCTGCTGAACGTGAAGCAGGTGGAATTCATGAAGCAAGTGAAGGATGATTTGTACCAACGGGCGGTGAAAAGAGACAAGATTAAATATTATTTAGAATAAGACACCAAGAATGAAACAGTGTATGAACTTTAAGTTTGTAATTTTATTTGCCTTGACGCTATTAGTCGGTTCTACCGTTTATGGACAAGACAACGTAATTGACGAGGTAGTGTGGGTAGTAGGTGACGAGGCTATACTGAAGTCCGAAGTGGAAGAAGCACGCATGAGTGCATTGTATGAAGGACGCAAATTTGACCGTGACCCTTATTGCGTGATACCGGAGGAGATAGCCGTGCAGAAGCTGTATCTTCACCAGGCTGCCCTCGACAGTATCGAAGTATCCGAGAGTGAGGTTATCCAGCGTGTGGACTATATGACGAACATGTATATCGCCAACATCGGTTCGCGTGAGAAAATGGAGGAATACTTCAATAAGACTTCCAGCCAGATTCGTGAAACGCTGCGCGAGAATGCCCGTGAAGGATTGAAAGTTCAGAAGATGCAGCAGAAACTGGTGGGTGAGATTAAGATAACTCCGGCTGAGGTGCGCCGTTACTTCAAGGATTTGCCGCAGGACAGCATTCCTTATATCCCTACCCAGGTGGAGGTGCAGATTATCACTCAGCAGCCCAAGGTTCCTTTGGAGGAAATAGAAGATGTAAAGAGGCGTCTGCGTGAGTATACCGACCGTGTCAATAAGGGCGAAAGCTTTTCCATGTTGGCTCGTCTGTACTCCGAGGACCGTGGCTCGGCCATGCGTGGCGGTGAAATAGAGTTTTCGGGACGCGGTATGCTGGACCCCGCTTATGCCAATGTAGCTTTCAACTTACAAGACCCCAGCAAGGTTTCCAAGATTGTAGAGTCTGAATATGGTTTCCATATCATTCAGTTGATAGAGAAGCGCGGTGACCGTATTAAAACACGCCACATTCTGTTGAAACCGCATATTCCGGAAGAAGCTCTGGCTGCCGGTTGTGCCCGTTTGGATTCTATTGCCGATGATATCCGCAATAACAAGTTCTCTTTTGAAGAGGCTGCCTCAGTGCTTTCGCAGGATAAGGATACGCGTAACAATCATGGTTTGTTGCCGAATCCCAATACGAACACTTCCCGTTTTGAGATGCAGGAACTTCCCCCTGAAATAGCCAAGGTGGTGGATAAGATGAAAGTGGGCGAAATCTCCGAAGCCTTCACCATGATTCCGCAAAAGACCGGAAAAGAAGAGTGTGTGATTGTGAAACTGAAGAGCCGTACGACGGGACACAAGGCTACCATTGCCGATGACTATCAGAACTTGAAAGAGATTGTGTTGGAGAAACGCCGCGACGAAGTGCTGGACAAGTGGATTCGTGAGAAGCAGAAGCACACGTATGTCCGTATCAAGGATAATTGGAAGAATAACTGTACGTTCAAGTATCCGGGCTGGATCAAAGAATAATCCGGAAGGATTTACATGGATTTGTATGCAAAAGAAGAATACAAAAAATCATTTCCTGAACAAGCATAGATACCTCCTGGTAGGCATTCTATGCTTGTTTGGCATCTGTCTGCTGAGTGCGCAGGACAAAAAGAAGAGTACTGGTGCACCGGAGAAGAGGAAAGTGGACTCGATTGAACAGAAAAAGACGGAGACGTCGGAAAAGAAGAAGACGCGCGTCGATTTGTTGTACGCAGATGAGGCGCAGGCAGACAAACAGTTGCGTCCTGATGTGCAGGTACTCATCGGTTCGGTGAGGATGAAGCATGACAGTATGTACATGTTCTGTGATAGTGCGCTGATATTCGAAAAGATAAATTCTGTGGAGGCATTCGGCAATGTGCGTATGGAGCAGGGTGACACCTTGTTTATCTATGGAGACTATCTGTATTATGACGGCATGTCGCAGCTGGCCATGCTGCGTGAGAATGTACGTATGATAAATCGTAATACGGTGCTGACAACCGACAGTTTGAACTATGACCGTCTGTACGATTTGGGTTATTACTTCGAAGGCGGTACGCTGACCGACGAGGATAATGTGCTGACTTCCGAGTGGGGAGAATATAGCCCTGCCACCAAGTTGGCTGTCTTCAACCACGACGTGAAGCTGGTCAACCCGAAGTTTGTCTTGACTTCGGATACCTTGAAGTATAGTACAGCTACCAAGATTGCTACCATTCTAGGCCCCTCCGACATTGTGAGTGACCAAAATCATATTTATTCCGAACGTGGCGTGTACAATACGACTACTGAGCAGGCAGAACTGCTCGACCGTTCCGTACTGACTAACGAAGGCAAGAAACTGACCGGTGACAGCCTTTTCTACGACCGCATCTTGGGATACGGCGAGGCTTTTGACAATGTACAGATGAATGATACGGTCAACCGGAACATGTTGACTGGCGACTATTGTTTCTACAACGAACTGACCGGAAGCGCCGTTGCCACCAAACGTGCCGTAGCTATCGACTATTCGCAGGGCGACAGTCTGTTTATGCACGGTGATACTTTGCGGCTGATTACCTACCATATGAATACCGATTCCATGTACCGGGAGATGCGTGCCTATCATAAGGTGCGTGCTTATCGCACGGATGTGCAGGCCGTATGCGATTCGTTGGTGTATAATTCCAAGGACTCTTGCATGACGATGTACACCGACCCTATCTTGTGGCACGGGGAACAACAGTTGTTGGGCGAGGAAATTAAAATTTACATGAACGATAGTACCATCGACTGGGCACATATCATCAATCAGGCCCTGACGGTAGAGAAAAAGGACAGTATTCACTATAACCAAGTTTCCGGTAAGGAGATGAAAGCTTTCTTCATAGATGGAGACATGCGTCTGGTGGAGGTAAACGGCAATGTATTGGTGGTGTATTATCCGGTAGAGGAGAAGGACAGTTCGCTGATTATGATGAACTATTCGGAAGGTGGACTTTTGAAAATGTACTTGAAGGAGAGAAGAATGGAGCGCGGAGTCTTTGTTGGAAAGACTACCGGTACAGCCTATCCTTTGGACCAGATTCCACCAGATAAGAGCAGGCTGCCTTCTTTTGTTTGGTTCGACTACATCCGTCCGCTCAACAAGGAGGACATCTTCGAGTGGAGGGCTAAAAAAGCAGGTGAAGTATTGAAGAAAAGTGACCGGAAACCTGTAACTTCGCCAAGGAATATGCATATTAAACGAAATAATAAGTAGCGTCATGGGAATGTTTGCAATGCGGAAGCCTCGTGGCTTCAATCATAGCTATATCTATGTGGATGAGCGGAAAGAGAAGTTGGCGAAGATGGAAGAAAACGCCAAGCGTGACCTGGGTATGCTGCCGGAAAAGGAATTCTCGCCCGAGGATATACGGGGCAAATTCATAGAAGGAACAACTCACTTGAAGCGGCGCAAGGAGAGCGGACGTAAGCCGATGCATTTGGGCATAATCCTTGTTGTCATAGCTGTGCTGATTTATCTGTGGTATGCCATCAGTAACGGAATCATTTAATAATGATTAATCATTAATCTCTAATCATTAAACATTATCATGAGCGATATCATTCATTTGCTGCCCGATTCGGTTGCCAATCAGATTGCTGCCGGAGAGGTGATTCAGCGTCCGGCATCTGTTGTGAAGGAATTGGTGGAAAATGCAATTGATGCCGAAGCAGAGGAAATACATGTGCTGATTACCGATGCGGGCAAGACCTGCATCCAGGTGATTGATGACGGAAAGGGGATGTCCGAAACGGATGCGCGTCTTTCTTTTGAACGCCATGCAACTTCAAAGATACGCGAAGCTGCCGATTTGTTTGCCCTACGCACCATGGGCTTCCGTGGAGAAGCGTTGGCTTCCATTGCTGCGGTAGCTGAAGTGGAGTTGAAAACACGCCCAGCCAGCGAGGAACTGGGGACGCGACTGTTGATTGCCGGCTCTAAAGTCGAGGGCCAGGAAGCCGTTTCCTGCCCTAAGGGAAGCAATTTTTCCATCAAGAACCTATTCTTCAATATTCCTGCCCGGCGTAAATTCCTGAAAGCCAACTCTACGGAGTTGAGCAATATCCTTACGGAATTCGAGCGTATAGCGCTGGTGCATCCTGAGGTAGCCTTCTATCTGTATAGTAATGATACGGAATTGTTCAATCTTCCGGTAATGCCTTTGCGGCAACGCATCATGGCAGTTTTCGGAAAGAAACTGAATCAGCAGTTGCTGTCCGTAGACGTCAATACGACGATGATAAAGATTTCCGGTTTTGTTGCCAAGCCGGAAACCTCGCGCAAGAAAGGAGCGCACCAATACTTTTTTGTGAACGGGCGTTATATGCGTCACCCCTATTTCCACAAAGCGGTGATGGACGCTTATGAGCAGCTGATTCCTGCCGGTGAGCAAATCTCCTACTTTATTTATTTCGAGGTAGACCCTGCCAATATCGATGTGAACATCCATCCGACGAAGACGGAGATTAAGTTCGAGAATGAGCAGGCTATCTGGCAGATTCTGTCGGCTGCGGTCAAGGAATCCTTAGGCAAGTTTAGCGCTATACCTACTATCGATTTTGATACCGAGGACATGCCGGATATTCCTGCATTCGAGCAGGCTCGTCCGATAGAGCCTCCGAAGGTACACTATAACACGGATTTCAATCCCTTCAAGACGTCTTCCGCTTCTTCCTATGGAGGCGGTGGCAATTATTCGCGCCCCAAAGTGGAGTGGGAGGGGCTTTATTCCGGTTTGGAAAAAGCCAGCAGGATGAACGAGCCGATGGAGGAAGAGCCTTTTGTAGAGGATACGGTTACCGGTACGGCTCCAAGAGAGGAGGAGAGGGTTCCTTATTTCCAGGAAACGGTTCCTTCCGGGGCAAGCGCCTCTTTCTATGGCAATGAGGCAACGGTAGAGAAAGGAGCGCAACACTTCCAGTTCAAGGGGCGTTTTATTCTGACTTCCGTTAAATCGGGTCTGATGCTGATAGACCAGCACCGGGCGCATGTCCGGGTATTGTTCGACCGCTATATGAGCCAGATTCGACAGAAACAAGGCGTATCCCAGGGGGTATTGTTTCCGGAGATTATCCAGTTGCCGGCTTCGGAAGCTGCCGTACTGGAAAGTATATTGGAAGATTTGTCGGCAGTAGGCTTCGATTTGAGCCCGCTGGGTGGCGGCAGCTATGCCATCAACGGCATACCTTCGGGCATAGAGGGGTTGAACCCGGTAGAATTGGTCCGGAATATGGTACATACTGCTATGGAAAAAGGGAATGACGTTAAGGAAGAGGTGCAGACAATTCTTGCATCGACCTTGGCACGTGCTGCGGCCATCGTCTATGGACAAGTGCTGAGCAACGAGGAAATGTCCAATCTCGTGGACAATCTGTTTGCATGCCCATCCCCGAATTATACTCCGGACGGAAAGACGGTGCTGGCGACCATTAAAGAAGACGACATAGAAAAGCTTTTCTCCAAATAAGGAAGAGTACTTTCTTTTGCATCAAGGCAAAAAAAGTACAAATATTCAGAACCTTTTAGTTCTGTTGGCGTTAATTAGACAGTTTGAATGATAAAGAGTTTAATTAACCACTTAACTATTTTAAGGTATATGAAAAAGATTCTAATGTTACTGGCTTTAGCTGGTGTGTCTTCTGTTGCCATGGCGCAGCAAAAGACTGAAGTTGTGGAAGAATTTGGTGTTATCCAGGTTCAGGATAAATATCAGGTAATCACTAATCCGTTCTGGAGTAATTGGTTTTTCTCTATAGGCGGTGGTGCCGAAGCAACTTTTGGAGATAATGATAAGGCAGGAAGTTTTGGCAAGCGTATCAGTCCGACGCTGAATTTTGCCATCGGCAAATGGTTCACCCCGGGACTGGGAGTACGTCTGCAATATAGCGGCCTTCAGGCAAGAGGATATACGTATGATGCAGGTGCTGACTACGTGAAAGGCACTCAGATGGATGACGGCTACTACAAACAGCGTTTCGACTATATGAATCTGCACGGAGATGTGATGTTCAATCTGAATGCGCTGTTTGGAGGATACAACCAGCACCGTGTGTATGAAATCATTCCTTATGTAGGTGCTGGCTTCACTCACAACTACACAAAGCCTCACCGCGAAGCTCTGTCTGTAAACGCGGGTATCATCAATCGCTTCCGTATTTCCAATGCGATAGATATTAACCTGGAGCTGAGCGCAATGGGCGTTGAAGATAAGTTCGATGGCGAAGTTGGCGGCGATCATGGATATGATGGCGTGCTGAGTGCAACGGTAGGGTTGACATACCGTTTCCCCGCCCGTGGATTCCGTCGCCCGATGCCTCAGTTGATTTCTCAGGTAGAGCTGGCTGCCATGCAGGCACAGCTTGCAGAGATGGGAGCTGCCAACCAGCAGCTGCAGAATGCATTGGTGGCTGCACAGAACCAGCCGGTGGCCGAAGTTACGGAAACCGAAGTGATTGTTCCCGATCCGGATATAGCACCGCGTACCGTATTCTTCAATATCGGTTCTGCCGAAGTCTCTCCACGTGAAGCAATGAACTTGTCTTATCTGGCAGACCAGATGAAACAGTTCCCGAACGCCACTTACACTGTAAACGGATATGCAGACTCTGCAACCGGTACGCCGGCATTCAACAAAGAGTTGAGTTTGAAGCGTGCACAAGCCGTGGTCGATGTATTGGTAAAACAATACGGAATTCCTGCTGACCGCCTGAAGGTGGATGCCGGTGGTGGTGTCGATAAGTTCGGACAGCCGATTCTGAACCGTGTGGTATTGGTGAAATCTGCCAATTAGAAAGCTACGAGCTACAAGCTACAAGGAGTTACGAGTTATAGAAATGAGAAGGGGCATGCGTTATTATGACGCATGCCCCTCATTTTTTGTAACCAGTAACTTGTAACAGGTAGCTCCTTGTAACTCGTAACTTCTGTAACTCGTATCTCCTATCCCTTATTCTCCGCCGAATTTCTTTACTTGCTCTGCAATCAGTTCCGCATCATCAAAGTAGTTTATCTTCATAGCCTTGCGTACATCGTCCAAGGTTGCGGCAGCGGTTTCCCTGGCAGTTTCGCAACCTTTCTTCAGCATGTCGTAGATGGCGGGGATGTCTTTTTCAAACTCCTTGCGGCGGTTGCGGATAGGCTCCAGTGTCTCCTGCATAATTTCGTTGAGGAACTTCTTCACTTTCATGTCGCCCAGACCGCCACGTTGGTAGTGGGCTTTCAGTTCGTCCAGATTCGGATATTCGGGCAGATAAAGGCCGAAGTGTTCCGGACGGCAAAAGGCATCCAGGTAAGTGAATACGGTGTTGCCTTCCAATTTTCCGGGGTCTTGCACACGCAGGTGGTCGGGGTCGGTATACATGCTCTTCACCTTCTTCTGCACCTCGTCGGCAGAGTCCGAAAGATAGATACAGTTGCCGAGGCTCTTGCTCATCTTGGCTTTGCCGTCCGTTCCCGGCAGGCGCAGGCAGGCTGCATTGTCGGGCAACAGGATTTCCGGTTCCACGAGGGTTTCACCATATATATAGTTGAAACGGCGTACGATTTCACGAGCTTGTTCAATCATCGGCTCCTGGTCTTCGCCCACGGGCACGGTAGTGGCGCGGAAGGCGGTAATGTCCGCTGCCTGGCTGATGGGGTAGGTGAAGAAACCTACGGGGATGCTTGTCTCGAAATTACGCATCTGGATTTCGGTCTTTACCGTCGGGTTGCGTTGCAGGCGGCTCACGGTCACCAGGTCCATATAGTAGAAGGTCAGTTCGCAGAGTTCCGGTATCTGGGATTGGATGAAGATGGTACTCTTCGTCGGGTCCAGTCCGCAAGCCAGGTAGTCCAGTGCCACCTCGATGACGTTCTGGCGCACCTTTTCCGGATTCTCCATATTGTCCGTCAGCGCTTGTGCGTCGGCGATGAAGATGAAAATCTTGTCGTACAAGCCGGAGTTTTGCAGTTCCACTCTTCTTCTCAATGAGCCTACATAGTGTCCTATGTGCAGGCGTCCTGTGGGGCGGTCGCCCGTAAGGATGATTTTTTCTTTTGCCATATTATGTATTTTTTAGTTTCTTCATTGTATAAAAGCCATTAAGACCGGCAAAGATACCTATAATTATCGAAACCTCAAGGGATGACGCTTTCTTTCC
>NZ_JBCNZM010000129.1:0-13704 GCF_040227615.1 Bacteroides sp. RTP31139st1_H2_RTP31139_211217
GCTTTCTATTTCAACAGGGGGCAAAGAAACGCCGTCAGGCAGCCTCTTTTTTGAACAGCATCATGTCCGTGTAGGATGAGCTGTAGTTTATGTGGGCGTTGAACTCCATCCGGGTACATCCCTCGAACGGGTTGCCGATATTTTTGTTTTTCCCGATCCATTCGCACAGCTCCAGGATGGAGGATTTGTTTGAGGTGAAATAGACGAACGGATGCCCGGATAGCACGTTCAGCACGTCGAGGTAATCCGACATACGCCAACTCATATTGTAAGTACCCACGTCGGTGGAAAGGTACGGCGGGTCCACCAGGAACACCACGCCCGGCGTGTCTTTGTAGCGGTTGAACAGCTCCTTATAATCGCAGGAGACGATTTCCAGCCCCTCCAGATAATCCGTGCACTCCGGATAGTCCGCTTTCCGGATGTTGTTATAAAGGGCTTCCTTCCGCATCTCCGGTACGCTCAGTTTATATTTCATGGAGAACATCAAAGAGGAGGACAGGGTGATGAAGTCCACGTAACCGGTCTCGTGCTCCTCCTGGAGGATACGGCTGAAGATGCGCTCACGCAGTTCTCCGGTTATGGTCTTGTGCCGTGGAACGGAATTCCCTACCATGGAACGCAGGTCGGCGATCAGCCGGTTTGTCCTTGGGATGTTTTCCAACCGCTTGTGGTAATTGTCGAAATCGTTGTATATGACCGTGGCTTCCGGCTTGCATCGTTTGGTGATGTGTGATAACAGGCCGGAACCGCCGAAAAGGTCAACGAATACCGTGCTTTCCGGATATTGTTCCAATACTTTCATAAACTTGCGTGCGAACATGCGCTTTTGGCCCACGAATGGCAGCGGGGCTGACAGATACGTCTTTTTCATACGTTCAATTCGAATTTTACGTTAGGATTTCCGGCAAGCAGTTCTTGTGTGCGTGTGACGTTGTTCTCGTAAATATGCACGTTGCCGAGGTTGATTGTGATGGATTTCAGGGGTAGTTCTATTTGCCGGGATATAAGGTACAGGTGATAGATGTCCGCCGGTAATCCGAGGTTGGCGTCCGAGCTACGCTGGTAGGCCGTCAGGACCAGTTCGCCTTGTTCGATCTGGAACTGTACGAGGCTGAGGCATGGTGCCTGGTTGCTTTCCGTGCCGGTCGAACCGAGGAACAGCACGTAGTTCTTGCTGCTTCGTTTTTCCCGGTTGATTTTGCCAATCAGAGGTGGCAGCTTCTCGAAATAGGTAGGGTAGGAGTTCACGAGGATGGAGCCGCAGTAGTCCCACCAGTTTATCCCGGCTTCCCGGTATTTCTCAACCTGTCTTTCCCCGCTCATGAAGAGCGACAGTTCGCTTCTGAGCTTCTTCCGTGCGATATTGTGTCCCTCGAAAATATCGAGCAGTTCCGCAGGGGACAGCGTTACCGTCTCGTTCAGCAGGTAACGGCTTTCACCTTTCCTGCCTTTTTGTGTCTTGCCGTCGGCAAGTACCTTTTTTAGGATTTGATAATACTTGTTCATGGTGTGTTGTTTTGATACCCCGCAAAGGTACCGCGCCGTTATCCCTCTTCAATGGGGAGGCTGTCCCATTACACTGCAAACGGGTTACAGTCGCTTTGCAGCCGTTTGATGAGCGTGTATACCTTTCGCTCGCAAACATTATAACGTTCGGCCAGTACTGCCACGATGTAGGAAACCTTTTCGCCTTCGTCCAACAGCCTGTTGTAGTCATTGTATAGTTCGATATACTGTACGTCTTCCATCCGGATTCCTACTTTCCGGCATGTTTTCAGCATTCCTTTATTCAATTTCAGTATCTCAATTACTTTCATATTCAACAAAAATTAGTACTTTTGCACTGTCTCACTTATTTATGCGCAGAAGCGTACACAAAAAAACCTCTTGCAGGCGAACGAGGGTCTATGCCCCCGGTCGTGCCTGTAAGAGGTATCTTTGTGTTAATAAGTAAGTGAGACGACTAATTAACAGGCCGGGGGCTTTTTTTACAGCCTTACCCCCGAAGGCTTTTTTTAATCTACCGCATATAGCGACAAATCAAATACATCTTTCTTTTTCCATCCGTCGGCCAGCGTGTTTTGGATATGCTGCATGGCTTTCGTATAGAAGTCTGTCAGGTCTTCCAGTGTAGCAAACTCGCGATAGACCGGTTCGGTGTCCGTCCCGAATTTGAACACGACCGGAAGAGTCGCCCCTGCTGTTTGCACGGCAAGGTCGTAGGCCGCCTTGTAGTTGAACTGGTTCTCGCTTGACAGCCATACCGGGACATTCTCGTAGGTGAAACCTGATAGGATATCCTTGTCAGTTTCCCGGTTGTGCCATGTTATGACCGTGGAGCGTATCTCGTCTTCGGTGGGTCGATGGTCGAACTCCTCTTCCATGTAGGTGGCCGATCCGTTCTCTCCCGGCTGCACGTCCCATCGGACACGCCATTTGTTTTTAATGGGGTTTATGCATTCAAGCAACCGTACCCCGGTATTTCCTTCCACTTTTTTCATCAGCTGAATACATACTTGGTTCTACCTTTGCCGAAAGTTTCCGTCCGGATGATGGTCTCAAACGGAAATCCGTCCGGCATTTCACTCACTTGCGCGAGGATGTTCTTCATCTCTTCCGAGTTGGTGAAGAACTTCTTGGCCTCGCCATTCATCTCGATGGCTACGATACAGCGGTCTTCGCCCTGTTCGGTGCGGATGCCGGTCTCGAAGTCCTTCACGATGATGGGTAAGTTCACTAATTCCCGGATGCTTACCACGGAGCCGGGAAAACGTTTCTTGCCGTCTTCCGGCTTGTAGGAAACGTTCAAGTCTTTAAATGATCTCATTTTTTTGCCTGTTAATTTATTAAACAACATATTGCAGTCGGCGTGCTTGGCCATCCCATAGAAGGAAGCGACCAGTTCACGCCTTCTTTTCCTCGATTTGACCTCGTGCATTTTTCGGGCGAACTTCTGTTTGATGCGCTTGCGTAGGCGCACATGGTCGGGGTATATGACATATCCCAAGAAGTCTATGCCCTCGTCCACCGGGAATACACGTTCATCAGGCTTTACGGTAAGCCCGATTTGTGCGACCTGGAAGTGGACGGCATCACGAATCTTCCACAATTCTGATTTCGCGTCACCGAGTACCACGCCGTCATCGCAATAGCGGTAGAAATGGCGGACGCCGTACTTGTCCTTCAAATAATGGTCTAAAAAAACAGACAGGAGCAGGTTGCCCAACCCTTGCGACGACCTCAGCCCGATGCTGATTCCTTGCGGCATGAGCCTTACGAAGTTGTCAAGCATGGCGATGAGTTTCTTGTCTTTGAATACCCTCCGGACGCAATACATTACGAAATCCTGCCCCACGCTCTCATAGAACTTGGAGATGTCGAATTTGTAGCAGTAGCGTGTTCCTTCCGGGTCTTCTTTCATGTCGCGGCGTATGTACTCCATGAGGTCGTGCATGCCGCGGTTCTTGATGCTGGCTGAGGTGGTACGGATGAACCGTTTCTTCAGGTGCCTGTCCACTACGGCCATGATTGCGTGGACGGCGATGCGGTCCTTCATGGTGAGTATCTGGATACGTCGCATTTTTCCACCCTCCATGATTTCCCTCTCCCGGTAATCCTTGACGGTGAATGTACCTGTCTTGATTTTTCCGGTAAGTTCCTGAAGCACCTCTTCCCTGTGCGCAAGCAGGTAACGTCCTTGGCGGCTTTTTTTTCGTTTGGAGCCACGGAGGACCTGGTTGAACGATTCCGCCATATTGGAATAATCGGCAATCTCTTCCACTATATATCCTTGCCTGTGCATTATAGCATTGTTTTTTTTGATTGTTTTACAAACGGAAGATAAGGGCCTTCCTTTCCCCGGGTCTGACTTCTTCGAGCTGACTTGAGCCTACCAAACTCCACCCGACGCGTGATTTTTCAGCTTTCCGCACCTGTGCGCTTTTGCTGTGGCTTGCTTCCCTCGGCACCACGGTAGGGGACACGTCCCCGGTGTTGTACGCCGATTGTTAGATTTCCAGACGGGAGCCGACATTCGTGTTCGAGTTCGATGCATCGTTATTCGCATTCGCATTCGACACGCCGCCATTCGCATTCGCATTGTTGTACCCGCGATAGACCACACGGACTATCAGGAAGCTCCACCGGGGTGCAAAGGTACGGATAAAAGCCAGTCCCCTTGTTAGATAACGAGGAAAATCAATGCGGCGATTGCTCCTCCGGTCACGGTGAGTGTCCAGTCCGTCCAGTCCCAACGACCGCCCCGGAGCTTGTCGTTGAGCTCCAGCGAGGAGGCTGCGATGGCAGCTGCGTATAAGGCCGCGTACGGTGTCAGGGCTGGCAGCCCCACGATAAAACCGCCTACCAGGTGTTTGTAGCGGTTGCTTCGTTTCAAAAATGAAAGAATCTTGTTCATAAGCAATTGGATTAAAAAATGTTTTGTATATTTGCAAACACAGAAGCATTGAGGGAATGACGAGCAGGCGTTTTAGTCCAAAGTGTCGCCCTTGGTGCTTTTGTTTTTTTTATTCTACTATTATATCATTTACTGAGTATAAAAAGTATTTTATGCGGATATAACCGTTATCCCTTCTTGTTACTTCTTTGGCAACATTAAGCCTTACCCATTTTCCATTGATTTTAACTTTGAAGTAGAAGAAGTGTTCCACGTTGTCCGTCCTTGGGTGAGTCAATGCGGAATCATCCACATATTCGGCACGTTCAAGGTGTGAATCCAGGTTCTTCAAGTCCTCCTTGGAAACGATGCGTGTCCGTCCGAATGTGTCGGAGAACAAGTGCTTGTTGCCCTCTTTGGTAAAGCCGATATTCAAGTCCTTGCCATTTATGTTCTTTTCCACTTTCTTTTGAAGTAGAGGCTCCATTTCATGCAGATAATGGATACGTTCGATAGCTCGTGCGGACTTTTCCCGGTCTCCGGCGCATTTTTGCAGTATTTTGCAGGCGGCGCACAGCTCGTTGTCCGGAACGAAGGCCAGTTTAAGTTTCCCTTTGGCCATATCACAATCCCTGCACCTTTTGATGGTGTATGGGTTGTAATCCGGCATGGTCTTCTGTTCTTTTCCCGGGTTGAACCGGAAGATGCCTTTGGTGTCCCTTTGAAGGGCTGACTCGCCCAATGCCATTGCCTCATCGTAGGGCGTTTCCGGATATTTGGATTTTCGTACCTGGACTACGGTGCACCTGCAGTTCCATCCATTTGGCGGGAAATACTCTTCCCAAAAGGGGTCTGCCATAGGTCGTGTTACCCCATGCAGTTCGGCATGTTCCGGGCGAACCTTGCCATCCCCGGCCGTCCGGTACTGGAGGTTGTAGCGGTCCCCGTCTTCTGCGAACCGTTCCCACTTGGCGGCCATAGTCGCCGAAGCCTGCACAAAGTTGTACTCTGCCCGGAGGTAGCCCCGATTATAGGTTTCGTCTATCTTCCGGACATCGTTCAAAAAGCGTTCGAACGTTTTTCGATTGCCGTTCTCATCCAGCAGGGAGGGGAAGGCTTCGTTCAGTTCATGGAACGTCTTTAGGCCTGAGAATATATAATCCGACCTCTGCAGGCGCCCTCGCATGGCCTCGGACATCTCCACCTGCCGGAATGAAGAGTCCAGGACGGAGGCGTGCGTCTCTATAAAGTCCTGCGCCTCTTCTGAAGCCAGTATGTTGATTTCAAGGTTTGCCCTCTGCTCCCGGAACAGGGCTTTCATCATGCGGTCGAACATCTCTGTAAGCTTGTCACGCATCAATTTTGCCTCGTCCTCTTTTGAGAGTTGGAGGGTATGATTGCCAAGCAATGAACTGTAGCGTAGATGCAGCCCCGAATAATCCTCGGGGCTCAGTCGAAAAAACGGGATAGCGTTCCAGCCTGTTTGTCGTCTTTCTTCTTTTTCGGATCTGCCGGGTCCGGCTCTTCCTTCGGTTCCTTCTCCTCGCACGGAATGCCGTATTTTTCCTCAAAGTACTGTGGCTTCACCTTGTAGTGCTGCAGTACCATTTCTTCGTAGGCTTTCTGCTGTTCGGGAGTGTAGTCAATGGAGTAGTCCCAATCAAAACGCAGTCCCTTGACAGGAAAACCGTGACGAACCATGCGCGGAATGAGTTGGTTGTTCACTATATCCCGCAGCATGTCGCAGTCACTTTCCACGAGGTTCTGGAACACTTCAAGGTGCGTTTCAGACTGTGAGAGGCTGCTTCCGTCCTCAATGGTCATCGTTTGTCCGATGATAAGCTTTGACAGTTCGGAATTGGCCCGATCGATGCGCTTGTCATAGACATTGAATGCATCTCCCTTGCCGCTTTCCACAAATTCGATTTCGGTTTCCATTCCTGCCACCATGGAGAGAGCGGTTCCGGCTTCACGCAGCATCTTGTCAAGGCGGTCGATTTCTTTCTGGTCGCGCGAGGTGGTGCGTGCTATACGCATGGGCATTCCGAATATTTCCCCGAAGGTATCCCAAAAAGCCAGCATATTCTTTTTGGGGATAGTCTGTGAAGCTGCCTTGAGATACAGCCCGAGGTCGTCAGGTCTGCCGGCCTCAATGAGCCAGTCCGAAAAAGGCGGCTGGCGGTAGTCTATACCTGTAGTCCAGTCCTGTCCGAGGTCGGTTATGACACGCCCATATTCAGGAATGACATGCTTACGCGGAATAAGCTTCACATCCGAATAACAGATGCAGCCGTCGCCGTCAGTGTAAAGGTCGCCCAATTCGATGAGCGAATGTCCCCAGTAGATTGAATCAAGTGCATAGCGCATGAGCTGCTTGAACCAGGACTGGTCAAAGAAGTGAACCGCTTCCTCGTTCTCATCCCCTTTCATATCCACGATTTTGAAAGAACGTGCCATGACAAAACCTCTGCGCTGCTCCACACACCCGGAGAGGTGAAGGTCTATTTCCGTGTCCCGGTAGATGTCGTACAGGCGCTGGCGGCTGGGACTGTCCACATTGATGGCATACTGCCAGGCATCGCGCCAGTTCTTGATGTCCTTCCGGGTGAGTGCATCAGTGGTGCGTTGCAGGTCGATGACCATTTTCTGCACCCGCTTGATGTCTTTCCCCTTGGCCAGATTAAAATTGCCGTATGGCGTTTGCAGTACGTTTTTCGGTTTATTGGAAAACATACCGCTGAAAAAGTCTTTAATATCCATAGTCCTACCAGTTATGATGAAGCTGCTTCTGACAGCTGTAAACAAATGAATTTCCGGACGGAAGTCCATCTTCTCCGACAGCCAAGGGCAAATCAGGGACAATTTTTCCGGCCTGTATCCCCTCGAGCATTTTTATTGCACGCTCGTAGCGTTCCTTGCGCACCTCGCTTCCCATTTTCTGCGGAACTGACGCGCTCATGTGATAGAGTGCGATGTCGCAGGCGTACGTTACGATGAGCTTGTTACGCTGTTCATCCTGTGCAGCGAAAATGGCCGTACAGTCGTATTTCGAACGCAGATAGCCGGATATTTCCTCCAAAGCCACCGTTTCCGCATCGGCACGGTTTTTGGGGCTTACCTGAGAGATGACCTTCAATGCGTTGTCGCCGATGACAACTTTGTAATCTTCTTCTGTAATGAACATGACCTTATTATTTAGTGATGAACAATGCCATTTTTTCTATATCCCGGATAGTGGTTCCCTTGCGGAAACGGTGGCGGTGAATCAGTTCGCAGATATTCCTTTTGGGGACAACTTTCAGTTTGCCGCCCATATACAGGACGTAGTATTTTCTTCCGTAGAGCTTGGCATACTTGCAAGCACGGGCAACGGCACGTTTATAGCGCCATGCAAAAATCATTCTTTTAATCAGCTGTATCATGTTACCATATATTTTTGGCGGTCGGCCTTTTGCCGAACACCGGTTGAAAACTCTCCTGTCTTGAATTGCGCTGCAGCATCCAGATGGCTCCCTCGTCGGCATCCGGTGCATCATCGTGAATACGGCTGCCACGCTCCAGTGCCAAGGTCTGTTCGATTCCGGTTTGCATATCCGGCGATTCTTTCAACTTCTCATTGTAGAATACGAAACCGCGTTCCCATAATGGTGACACCGCTTCGATGCGCTGGAGCTTGTCCGGCTTCTTTCGTTTGTCCGGCATGATGGGCAGTTGGTATCCACGCAGATTTCCTTCTGCCTCAAACTCATCCAGAATGACATCCTGCATGAAGTTCGCTTCCATAAAGAACTGCACGGCTGCCGTATCGCGTGTACGTTCGTAGAGGTCGTACAGCCACCGCACCATTCCGGAAACGGTATCCTGCCGGACGTAGCAGTCTATAAGGTGCAGTTCCTTCCCGATCTTGCCCCAAAGCCGGCAAGCCTTGTAGTCGTTGGAAGTGGTCGATTTGAAAGAGGGGTCGGTATAGCAGACCAGCATTTCATACTTGGACAGTCTGGGCAGTTTCTTGTAACGAATCCAGTCTGCCCGGAAGATAGTGCCGTCCACGATGGGGTTGTGCATCATCTCCTTTTCCCATGCCCGGTAGCCTACGAAATCCCTGTATTCCTGCGCCTCTTCTTTCGTCCATTTTTCGCGCCATACCGGTTCTCCGTTCTTGTCTATTGCCTTGATGACGGATACATGTACCCCTTTTGTCCTGGTGAGATTGGCCAGCACCGAGTTTTTAGAAATGAGGTTCCCGACCATGATAAAACGTCCCCGGCCCACATCCAGTGCACCAAAAAGGGCTTCTTTCACCCAGTCTGTAATGTCATGTACCCGTTTCTCATTGCGGCACAGTTCGTCGTCATCCAAGTCATCGATGACGATGTAGTCCGGACGTGCTTCCCGGTCGCGCAGACCACGCGGGGACTGTCCGCGTCCGCAAGCCAGGAATTTCACCCCGTTGGCCGCCTTGAACTCCCCATCCTGCCAGGAGGCATTCCCCTGCTGCTTGCCGAAGTCGGCAATGATGCGCTGGTTATGTTCCAGTTCTGCCTGAATATCTCCCAGCAGACGCGTGGCTGAGTCCTCACTTTTGCCGACCACCACCATGAAGTTGATGAGCCGTTTGGGCTGGAACATCAGCCACAGCGGAACAAAGATGTCCATGTGTGTGGACTTGGCATGGCCACGCGGCCACATGAACACCGCTTTCAGGTTGGGTGTGCCTTTTACTTTAGCCGCTGCCGCATTGTGGAACGGTGCATTGTGGATGGTACGTATGATTTCCCCAGTGGTTTTGTCACGCAAGGTGAGAAAGTGGGGGAAGTAATATTCACAGAACGCGGCATAGTTACCCTGCAGACGCAGAATACGCCTGTCCTTTTGTGCCGGTGTCTCGCCTGCGAGCAAAGCCGTATCCGTGATGGACTGCACTCTTTTACAGTGTTCCTTCCACTGTTCGTATGCCTGTTTCTTTTCCGCTGCTGTTGCCATAGCCGTTTTATTTTATGCCCATCTGTTCGGTGATATACAGATCCTGGTACTTATTGATTGCCCTGACCAGTTCCGGAGTCACTTCCGGGTCGATGGTTGAACGGTATTCAATCCATTTGGAGAATGCCATGAACACTTCAATGACATCCACTACGTTGGCCTTCTTGTCTAACTTTTCAATCACCGCCGAAAGTTTGGCCAGTTTGTCCCCGAGACCAGCTACAAGTGCAGGGTCGTTCGATTCGTTGACTTGAGTAATGAGTGTATCAATGGTGAGCAGGAGTTTGTTCACCAGTTCCGGACGGGTGACGTTCTTTGCCGCCCTTGCCTCTTTCCATCCGTCAGCCGTGCACCATTTTGAAATGGTGACGCGTGACACGTCCACTTTCTCCGCAATTTCAGTCTGTTCCATGCCGGAAAGGAACAGTGAGCGTGCAAGAGATTTTTTCTTTTCGATTTCTGCCTTTGTCATATAATAAAGAATATAGGGTTAAAGGCAGGCTTCGGAGTCCCTTGCACCTGCCCGATTTATCCGCAAAGTTGTCCGCTTATCAGCTTGCAGCCAAAATAATGTGCAACGGTTTCATAGAAGTGTGCAACCGTTGCACACTTTTTTGGCTTCCCGGTAAGTGCTCCGTAATATTGCAGCGCCAATGCATAAAGGCGTGGCATGAGAAAATGAACAAACGTGTAAGAATTTCAAACGACAGCCTGAACAGCTACGGAAGCCGTGTGCTGACATCGGGCATGAGTGTGGAGCAGTATTGCCGAAACCCGGTACTGCTGTACATGCACCAGCGCGGTAGCGTGATCGGTTATGTGAAGGATATCCGGGTGGAAGACGGCGAGGTGACCGGTGAACCCGTGTTTGACGAGGCGACCGACCTCAGTAAGAGGTGTAAGAAACAATTTGAGTTCGGCAGCCTGAGAATGGTAAGTGCCGGCATAGATATCCTGGAACTGAGCGAACAGCCCGAACATCTACTGCCGGGACAGACTTGTCCGACCGTGACCAAGAGTAAACTGTACGAGGTCTCTCTGGTGGACGTTGGTTCTAACGATGATGCCATCATATTGATGAAAGACGGTAAACAAATCACTTTGGGAAGGGACGGGGAATGTCCCTTGCCATCAATCAATAATCAAAAAACAGAAGAAGAAATGGAACTGAAACTTTTGGCCCTTCAATTGGGGCTGCCGGAAACGGCGACGGAGGCTGATGTAACCCGGGCATTGAATGACCTGAAAGCGGCCAAGGCTGAGAATGACTCTCTGAAAGATGAAAACGGGAAGCTGACCCTGGCCCGCATTACCGGTCTTGTGGAAAAGGCCGTAGCGGAGAAACGACTGGGGGAAGACAAGAAGGCGCAGTTTATCGAACTGGGCAAGAAGGTTGGATCCGACGAGCTGAAGAATGTGCTTGATGCCATGCAACCCCAGGTGAAGATCTCCACCGTGCTGAGTTACCAGGGTGGCAAGCAGCAGGCACAGCCGTCCACCTATGCCAAGCTGAGCGATGTCCCGAGTGACGCACTGCTTGAAATGCGTGAGCAGAACCCGGAGGAGTACAAGCGTCTGTACAAGGCCGAATATGGAATGACCTGTGAAATTTGAAAACCTTTAAAATGAAGACAATGGGAAAAATTGTAATGCTTTTGACGGCACTCCTGTTCAATACGCTGACAGGTGCCGTGTGTGCTTCCGTGCTGGGATTCTCTCCTGCAGCCGGAGCTGTGGGAATGAATGCGGTGGCAGCCTTCATGGGCATGGCTCCGCAGAGCGCTTCAATACTCCGTGAAGGGGTTTATACGGAAATCTGGACGGGCGAGCTTGTCAAGGTACTCCGTGCCGGGCTGGAAGGCACGTGGCTGTCAGGAATTCCCGACCAAAGCAGTATCGTGAACAACGATGTGATTCATCTGGTAGAGGTAGGGGTGGATCCGGACGTCTTGATTAACAACAAGACCTACCCGATTGACGTACAGGCTTTGGAAGACAAGGACATCGCCATCAAGCTTGACAAATTCCAGACCAAGGCCACGCCGATTACGGATGACGAACTTTATGCCATCAGCTATGACAAGACCGCCCGTGTAAAGGAAGGTCATGCCAACAGTATCAATGACGCGAAGTTCACCAAGGCGGCCCATGCCCTTTGCGCGAACAAGAATACGGCAACGACCCCGGTGCTTAAGACTACCGGCGAGAAAGATCCGGCCACAAACCGTCTGCGCCTTACCGTGAATGACCTTGTGGAAATGAAGCGTGCCCTTGACAACCTGCGCGTGCCGTCAGACGGCCGCAGACTGGTGCTTTGCCCCGACCATGTGAATGACCTGCTGCTGACCAGCCAGGCATTCCGCGAGCAGTACAACATTGACCGCAACAGCGGCAAGGTAGGCAACCTGTACGGCTTTGAAATCTATGAGTACGGCAACAATCCGCTTTATACTACAGCCGGAGCGAAAAAGGCATTGGGTGCAACGGCAGAAGCCGGTGAATTCCCGTGTTCGTTTGCCTTCTACAAACAGCGGGTTTTCAAGGCAACAGGCTCTACCAAGATGTATTATTCCGAGTCAAAGAACGACCCGTTGAACCAGCGTAACCTGATTAACTTCCGCCATTACTTCATCTGCATGCCCAAGAAAGAGGATGCCGGAGTGGTAATGATGAGCGGCTATCAAGCATGATGATTATGGCAAAGTTGAAATATCTGGTAATACACTGTACGGCAACTCCGGAGGGACGTGAGGTTTCATCTGCGGACATCCGCAAATGGCATACATCTCCGGTTGCCCAGGGAGGAAGAGGATGGAAGCAGGTTGGCTATACCGACCTGTTCCACCTGAACGGAGGCGTGGAACGTCTGGTAGAAAACAATGAGGATGCACAGGTGGACCCTTGGGAAGTGACCAACGGAGCCAAGGGATATAACAGTGTGAGCCGTCACATCGTGTATGCCGGAGGCGTGGAAAAAGACGGTAAGACCCCGAAAGACACCCGCACCGGCTGTCAGAAAAAGGCACTGGAGAAGTATGTGAAGGATTTTCACCGGAAATTTCCTGATGTACGCATTGTTGGACACAACGAACTGGCAGCGAAAGCCTGTCCGAGTTTCGATGTGCAGGAATGGTTGAAAGAAATAGGTATTAATCAATAATAAAACCGGGTGGTATGGACTTGAGCGAATTTATGAACATTATCCTTGGCGGCGGCCTGGTTGGTACGGTGGCGACCATTGGCTCCTTGCGGGCTACTGTGAGAAAAGCGAAAGCGGAAGCGATGAAGGCCGAGGCCGGTGCAGAGGCTATGCGCATAGATAACGCCGAACATGCCACCCGCATTTTGATGGAAAATATTGTAAAACCTCTAAAAGATGAATTCTGTGAAACAAAGAAAGAACTGGCCCGCAATACACGTGAGATGGCCCGTCTTAGAAAAGCTATTGATACAGCCGGGAACTGTCCTCATCGTGACGATTGCCCTGTGCTTGACAGGTTGCGCGAGTCACCGAAAGAGCATGAACCGGGAAGTCCGGACGGAAACGGCAAGCGCCGACAGCGCGAGCGGAAGTCGACGGGCGGGACTGGTGATGGCGGGGATACCGGCGAGTTCGGTGAAGCTGACTATACCGGCGGACAGCCTCCGTAAGCTTCCTGAAGGTGCCGTGTACCGTGGCAAGAGCGGACAGGCCAACCTGACCGTAGGAAGCGACGACAGCGGGAACATCGTGGCCGAAGCCTCGTGTGACAGTCTGCAGCAGCTGGTGCTATGGTATGAAGAAGAGCTGGCGCGCATCCGTAGCGAAACCAAGAGCGAAATTTCAAATGACGTTCAAACGGAGGAAAAACGTCCTCCGAACCCGGTGCGGGTGTTTACTTGGGGAATGGTTGCCGGCTTGCTTGTCGGTATGTTATTAACAATGAAACTGAAAAAAAGATGAACAAGAATTTTATGTACGGTATAGGAGCCGTAAAGTATAAGGATTTCACAATCGGGTATATTGAAAAGAACTCGTTTGACTTGGGCGGCAAGAAACCCGAGGCCGCGAAGATCGAGGCCGAACAGGTGCAGGGTGCCCCGGTGCTGGTCATCCCACAGAGTAACGGCGGCATCGCCCCGACATTTAACGTTATCCAGATGAACTATTCGAACCTGCACAAACTGCTTGGCGGCAGCCTGCATTATAAGAAAGAAGATTCGGAAAAGAAAACTCCGATCGGCTGGACAGCCCCGTCGGAGGTGCTAGTCATGCAGGGACCATGGGAACTCTCCCTCGTGTCCGGACAGAGCGTACTGATTCCCAACGCCACGCTGCTTTCCAA
>NZ_JBCNZM010000130.1:0-13613 GCF_040227615.1 Bacteroides sp. RTP31139st1_H2_RTP31139_211217
GCTTTTATCCACTCGGCATCGAAGATGCTTGTATCACCGGTCGTTTTCCAGTAATGGTAGGCAAGGCGTAGCGGATAACACAGTGAATCGATTTCCCATTTACGCTCGTGCACCTCGTCGTTCATGTCGGTAAGGTCGGTTTTCCAGTGTCCGTCGGGGATGGGGCCGTCGTTGAAGGCGTTGGCAAACGGGTCTACATTAATCAGCTTGAATTGGCGGTTGATGACTCCTGCAAGCATCGTCTTCAGTTCCTTGTCTTCATTGGCCAGCTGTACGTAGGGCCACACCTGCGCACCTGAGTCGCGGAGCCACATGGCATGGATATCTCCGGTGTAGACAAATGTGTCGGGCTTCCCGTCTTTCTTGTCCTTGCGGAAATGGACGGTGGTGTCCAGCGTGTTGGGAAAGCAGTTAGTGAACATCCATGACAGCTTCTGATTTTTCAGCAGCTGCTGTATCCGTTGAATTTGTTCTTCTACGGCTTTGGAACGGAACAGTCGTTTTGATTCTACCGGTCGGTTGTCTTTCTTGATAGCGTCGGAGGCGCATACGTGGTTACTCATGGCCGGCTGTACGGCAAAAACGGCAGGAGTAGCCATTGTCATTGCTGCAAATGTGCAGGCTGTAATGATTGTCTGTTTCTTCATGTTGTTTATTAATTACTCGGTTTTTCTTTAGGTATCTTGGTTTGTGTCCCATGATTGCCCAAAGATAAGCATATTTACTTTTTTATCCGGCCAATTAATAAACAATTCTTAGGTTGCCGTATTCTCTTATCTGAAATCTTTCAGTTCCTGTTGCAGTTTCTGGCGGGTAAAGAAGATGCGGCTCTTTACTGTTCCAAGTGGGAGGTTCAGCTTTTCTGCGATTTCACGGTACTTGAAACCGGAGACATGCATGGAGAAAGGTATCTTGTACTCACGTGGCAAGGCATTGACAATGCGGTGCATTTCCTTCAGGTCGTAGGCGCCTTCTGTGCTGTCGAGTGTGAGGTCGTGCGGCGTGTTCAGATGATAGAGATTGTCTGTGGTATCTACAAATGTCTGGTCACGTACCACTTTACGGTAATTGTTGATGAAAATATTACGCATGATGGTATATATCCATCCTTTAAAGTTGGTATCAGGTGTGTACTTCTCTTCATTGTCCAGAGCTTTCAGGGATGTCTCTTGAAGCAGGTCGTTGGCCTCTTCGCGGTCGGAGGTTAATTTATATGCAAAGCGTAATAAGTCGTTTTGAACTCCGAGTAGGTCTTGGGTAAATGTTCTATTATTCATAATGGATGTTTTTTAAATTATTGTTCGTTTTATTGATGATGCAAAGCTACGGATGATTTCTCTTTTTGATAGACGGAAATCAAACTCTCTTTGGGGTAAAATCTAACAATTGGCAGTTTTCGGGTGGCTTTGGTTAGCTTTCAGTGCCTCGGATAGGTGGAAAAGTGGGATGTAGCCAGAGATTGCTATCCTGATTTTTGTAAATAATATTGTCGCAAAGCGTAACGGCTTGAATGAGTTTGTGTACGAAATACAAGGGGCGAGACCATGAAAGGCAGACGCGGGATTGTCCCGACCTGCCTTTCTCTCTTTTGATACAACTAAAATCTGTACTCTTCTTAATTTATGGAAATCACTGGTTTTATATGCTGAGTGCTTAAACAAAATCCTTCAAGTCTTGTTGTAGTTTTTGGCGGGTGAAGTAAATGCGGCTCTTTACCGTGCCTAAGGGCAACCCTAGCTTCTCTGCAATTTCGCGGTATTTGAAGCCGGAGACATGCATGGAGAAGGGAATCTTGTACTCCCGTGGAAGGGCGTTGACAATGCGGTGCATCTCTTTCAGGTCATATGCGCTTTCTGTGCTTTCAAAAGCGGCGTCGCGCGGCAGGTTCAGGTGATAGAGATTGTCCGTGGTATCCACGAAAGTCTGGTCACGCACCACTTTGCGGTAATTGTTGATGAAGATATTGCGCATGATGGTGTATATCCATCCTTTGAAATTAGTATCGGGCGTATACTTCTCTTCGTTATCCAGAGCTTTCAGGGATGTTTCCTGCAAGAGGTCGTTGGCTTCTTCACGGTCGGAAGTAAGTTTGTATGCAAAACGCAATAAATCGTCTTGAACTCCGAGCAGGTCTTTTTTAAATGTTATATTGTTCATATGTGCTATGTTTTTTTTCGTTAATCTTGATATTGCAAGTTTACGGAAGTTTTCTCTTTCAGGCAGACGGATTTCAAACATACTTTAGGGGAAAAACTATCAATTGACAGTTTTTAGGTGCTATTTGATAGATTTCGGGTGCAGTTTTCTGTCATTTTTTTGCGATTAATTAAAAAGATGAGTTAATTTTGCGCATTCATTTCATCAAAAGAAGAATGGCTGACGACTCTTTATTTTTGATTGACATAGACAAGATACTTCGGGAAAAGGCTCCGAAGCAGTCTAAGTATATCCCCAAGTTCGTGGTTTCTTATTTGAAGCACATCGTTCATCAAGAGGAATTGAATGTCTTTTTGCGGGAGTCGAAAGATAAAGTCGGTGTAGATTTCCTGAAAGCTTGTCTGGAGTTCCTTGATGCCAATATTGTGGTAAAGGGGGAGGAAAATCTGCCTAAAGAAGGGCTTTATACTTTTGTGTCCAACCATCCCCTGGGTGGGCAGGATGGAGTGGCACTGGGTTATGTCCTGGGCTCCTTTTATGGTGGCAAGGTGAAATATATGGTCAACGACCTGCTGATGAACCTGCACGGACTGGCGCCGCTTTGCATCCCCATCAACAAGACGGGAAAGCAGGCCAAAGACTTCCCCAGAATGGTGGAGGCGGGATTTGCTTCGGACAATCAGCTCATCATGTTTCCCGCAGGGCTTTGTTCGCGTAGGCAGAATGGGGTCATCCGTGACTTGGATTGGAAAAAGACCTTTATCGTGAAGAGTGTCGAAGCCCACCGTGATGTAGTTCCCATCCACTTCGAGGGGCGGAACTCCAACTTCTTTTATAATCTTGCCAATTTTTGTAAGATGTTGGGCATCAAGTTCAATATCGCCATGCTTTACCTGGCAGATGAAATGCTGAAGAATCGCCATAAAACATTTACCATCACCATAGGGAAGCCTATCCCCTGGCAAACTTTCGACAAATCGAAAAGCCCGGCCGGATGGGCGCAATATGTGAAGGATATTGTATATAAATTGTAGAGAGACCGTATTTATATTAAAGAAGAACTACTAACAGAAAAATATGGAAGATGTTATTGCACCGATAAGCAAGGAGCTGTTGAAAGCGGAGTTGACTGAGGAAAAGCGTCTGCGCATGACCAATAGAAGTCATAATCAGATATATATCATTACTGCCCAAGACTCTCCGAATACAATGAAGGAGATCGGCCGTTTGCGCGAGATTGCATTCCGTGCTGCGGGAGGAGGAACGGGCAAGTCTATGGATATTGATGAATATGACATCATGGACAACCCGTACAAGCAGTTGATTGTCTGGAATCCGGAAGCAGAAGAAATTTTGGGTGGATACCGTTATATCTTAGGTACGGATGTGCGTTTTGATGAACATGGTGCCCCTATTCTGGCAACTGCCCATATGTTTAACTTTTCGGATAAGTTTTTGAAGGACTATCTTCCTACGACCATCGAGTTAGGACGTTCGTTCGTTACGTTGGAGTATCAGTCTACGCGTGCAGACAGTAAAGGTCTGTTTGCGTTGGATAATCTGTGGGATGGTTTGGGCGCACTGACCGTAGTCATGCCCAATGTGAAGTATTTCTTCGGAAAGGTGACTATGTATCCCAGCTATCATCGTCAGAGTCGTGATAAGATTCTTTATTTTCTTCGGAAACACTTTGCGGATAAGGACAACCTGATTACTCCGATGAAGCCGTTGCTTCTGGAATCGGACGAGAATGAATTGGCGGCTCTCTTCTGTAAAGACTCTTTTAAGGAAGACTATAAGATTTTGAATTGTGAAATCCGTAAGGCGGGGTATAATATTCCCCCGCTGGTGAATGCCTATATGAGTCTCAGCCCTACCATGCGTATGTTCGGTACAGCCATCAATTACGGTTTCGGAGATGTGGAGGAAACGGGTATCCTAATTGCCGTGGACGAGATTTTGGCAGAAAAGCGCATTCGCCACATCGAGTCGTTCATAGCGAGCGAACCGGAGGCGTGCAAGCTTACGTCGGGAGCAAATAAGGTTGTATCATAGGACTATCCGGAGGAATGTTTGTCGTCTGTTATACCGCTGGCAAGCTATTCCCGTTTATTTTCCTATATAAATCGAGTGCAAATACATCCGTCATTCCGGAGATGTAATCCAATACCGCCTGTATCCTTTCGTAGAGTGCAGGCGCTTTTATGTTGTACTGGCCCGATACGCGATTGATGAGCAGTTGCGAATATGCCTTTTCCGGAGAACGCACGGCGTCAATCATCAGTTCGAGCAGGGTACTGATGATGCGGAAACCGGCAAGTTCAATGTCCAGTACATCGCGTGAACGGTAAATCCTCTTCAGGGAGATGTCTGCACAGTGCTTGTAGGCATTGGCTGGTACCTCGGATATATGGTTGATGAGGCTTCCTTCAAATTCTCCTTTCAGAATCTTTTCTTCATTGTCTACAAAGGCTTGCACGCATTCGCCGATAAGCAGTCCGATAACGCTGGAACGCAGATAGGCTATTTGTTCATTGGTGTCACTTACTATCTCCATCGTTTTGAGCCGGTGTGCTTGGCGCTCTTTCGAGAAATAAGAAAGAAGCAACTCTTTGGTTTCTTGTGTAGTCAGAATTTTCAGTTTGTGAGCATCCTCAATATCCATCATCTGGTAGCAGATGTCATCGGCGGCTTCCACCAGATAGACCAGCGGGTGGCGGGCATATTTCAACGGGGCATCGTTCTGCTTCTCCATACCCAACTCTTCTGCTATGCGGCGAAAACTTTCTTCCTCTGTGATGAAGAAACCGAATTTTGACTTTTTGCCTGCAAGACTCGATGAAAAGGGATATTTCACGATGCTTGCCAAGGTGGAGTAGGTGAGTACAAATCCTCCCTGTCGCCTTCCCTCAAACTGGTGGGTAAGCAGGCGGAACGCATTTGCATTCCCTTCAAAGTGGGTAAGGTCCTCCCATTGGGAAGGTGTCAGTTGGCCCTTCAGGGACATTCCTTTTCCTTCAGAAAAAAAGGTGGAAATAGCTCGTTCTCCCGAATGTCCGAAAGGAGGATTTCCCAAGTCGTGTGCCAGGCAGGCGGCGGAAACGATGGAGCCTATTTCGGTGAGGTAGCTGTCTTGCAGTTCCGGACGGCGGGCAATGAGAGCTTTCGATACATCGTTGCCTAGTGAGCGGCCTACACATGATACTTCCAAGCTGTGTGTCAATCGGTTGTGGACGAATACACTACCGGGAAGAGGGAATACCTGGGTTTTGTTCTGCAGACGGCGGAAGGGAGCAGAGAAGACAAGGCGGTCATAGTCACGTTGGAATTCCGAGCGGTTTTCATGGCGTTCCTGGTGAAACTCTTCCAGTCCGAAGCGTTTGGCAGATATGAGCGTATTCCAATTCATCATGATGTTATTTGAGATTTGACGATTTACTATTTACGATTGAAGTTACTATTATTTAACTGCAAATGTATCACTATTTTGTATAAAAAGCCGTATTTTCGCCCAAGTTTATAGTAAAAGGAAGATGAATTGCGAAACTTGAATTACTCGAATTGTAAGAATAGAAGTAGCCCCAATCGTAAATAGTAAATCGTCAAATCGTAAATAACATCATGTTGAACGTACAAATCATCAATAAATCAAAGCATCCGCTTCCGGCTTATGCCACTGAGCTGTCTGCAGGAATGGATATCCGTGCAAACCTTAACGAACCTATTTCGCTGGCTCCGATGCAGCGGTGTCTGGTGCCTACGGGCCTTTATATCGCTCTTCCGGAAGGATTTGAGGCGCAAGTGCGTCCGCGTAGTGGATTGGCCATTAAGAAGGGGATTACCGTGCTGAACTCCCCTGGAACGATTGATGCCGATTACCGTGGTGAGGTTTGTATTATTCTCGTCAACCTTTCTGCAGAAACCTTCGTCATCGAAGATGGGGAGAGGATTGCACAAATGGTGATAGCGCGTCACGAACAAGCTCTTTGGCAGGAAGTGGAAGTGCTGGATGAGACGGAGCGCGGTGCCGGAGGTTTCGGGCATACGGGTAAAAAATGAATGGATATTGTTCCGTTTTACGGGTTAAGAATTTATAATTAAATAGATGAGAATCAGAGTAAAAATAATACTTGCGTTGTTGATAGGTACCTTCTGCTTTACTACGTACGGAGTGCAGGCTGCCAACGTTCAAGCTTCAAAGGAGAAAATGAGCGGGTACGGTCGGTCTGAAAAGGCACGGAAGGAATTGAAGAAACGGAAGAAGTCGAAGAAAGCCGACGTTTCGCTCGTAAAGGAGCTTACCCCCGAACAGCAGCGCCGTTACGACTACTTCTTTCTTGAAGCCGCCCGTCTGAAAGTCCAAAAAGACTATGATGCGGCTTTCGATGTCCTGCAACATTGCCTGACGATAAACCCGAACGCATCATCGGCTTTGTATGAGATGGCCCAGTATTATATGTACCTCAAGCAGGTGCCGTTGGGACAAGCCGCCTTGGAAAAGGCGGTGGAGAATGCTCCCCATAATTACTGGTATGCCCAGGGACTTGCCAATCTGTATATGCAGCAAAACGAAACGGAGAGAGCCGCTGCCTTGTTGGAAAATATGGCGGTACGTTTCTCGGATAAGCTGGACCCGCTATACAACTTGCTGGAGATTTACAACCGCCAGGAAGAGTATGACAAAGTTATCGGTATACTGAACAAGCTCGAGGAACGGATGGGCAAGAATGAACAGCTCAGTATGGAGAAGTTCCGCATCTATCTGCAAAAGAAGGACGACAAGAGCGCCTTTCATGAAATAGAAAGTCTGGTAGAAGAGTATCCCAACGATATGCGCTATCAGGTTGTGCTGGGGGATGTCTATATGCAGAACGGGAAAAAGCAGGAAGCTTATGAGATTTACAAGAAGGTGCTGGCCGAAGAGCCGGACAATGCAATGGCCATGTACTCATTGGCTTCTTACTACGAAGAGACCGGACAGAAGGAGCTGTATGAACAGCAATTGGACACGCTGTTGCTGAACAAGAAAGTGGCTTCGGACACCAAACTGAATGTGATGCGGCAGTTCATCGTGCAGAACGAGCAGGCAGGCAAGGACAGTACACGTGTCATTACGCTCTTCAACCGCATCATGGAGCAGGAGCCCGATGAGGCGCAATTACCTTTGCTGTATGCCCAATATCTTCTTTCCAAAGGAATGAACAAGGAGGCAGGGCCGGTTCTGCGCCAGGTTCTGGCGATAGACCCTACCAACACAGCGGCTCGTATGACATTGCTGGGGGAAGCTGTGCGCCAGGAGGATTACAAGGAAATAATGAATTTGTGCGAAGCCGGTGTGGAGTCCAATCCCGATATGTTGGAGTTCTATTTCTATCTGGCCATTGCCTACAACCAGGCGGAACGGACGGATGATGCCCTTGCCATCTGTCAAAAGGCTTTGTCGCACGTCAAGGACGACAGCAAGAAGGAGGTCGTATCAGATTTTTATGCCATTATCGGTGATGCTTATCACACCAAGAATCTGCATGCGGAAGCTTATGCGGCTTATGATTCCGCTTTGGTGTACAATCCTTCAAACATCGGTGCCTTGAATAACTACGCATATTATCTTTCCGTGGAGCGCCGCGACTTGGACAAGGCGGAAGAGATGAGCTACAAGACAGTGAAAGCCGAGCCGAACAATTCCACCTATCTCGATACATATGCATGGATATTGTTTGTTAAAGGTAATTATGCCGAGGCGCGTCTCTACATAGATGAGGCGATAAAGAATGATAAAGATAGCAGTGACGTGGTCTTGGAACATTGCGGAGATATCTATTACATGACTGGCGATGCGGAAGGTGCCTTGAAATACTGGAAACAAGCCTGGGATAAGGGCAATCGCTCTGATACGTTGAAACAGAAAATACAAAAAAAGAAATATATATCAGATGAAACTAAACCTGCTGAATGATATGGCAAGGATATGCCGCCTGTTGTCCTTGCTGTTGTTGCTGGCTGTGGGGCTTGCCGGTTGCAAGACTTCGCGTCACTCAAGTTCTCTGTCCGGAGAATCTGCCTGCCTTTCCTCCAAAGTGCAGCTGACGGTACCCCATAAAGATGCCACCCTTACTGTGAACGGTACGATGAAGTTGAAGAAGGAAGAATGCATGCAGATTTCCTTTCTGATGCCGATACTTCGTACGGAGGTGGCACGTATGGAAGTCACCCCGGATGAGATTCTGTTGGTAGACCGTATGGGAAAACGTTATGTCCGTGCAACACGTAAGGAACTGAAGGATGTGCTGCCCAAGAAGGCGGATTTTGCCCATTTGGAGAAACTGCTTTATGCTGCTTCCAAACCCAATGGCAAGAAGGTGCTTACCGGCAAGGAACTCGGGATACCCTCTCTGGAAAAGGGAAAGATTGAACTTTCCAACTTCTCGGATAAGCCTTTTGCACTGACTCCTACCCAGCTCTCACAGAAATATAAAGAGGTGGAGCTGGAAGAACTGCTGGAAATGCTGATGGACCTTTGATTAGTTGATAATTGTCAGATAATCCCTCATAACTTATAACTCATAACTTATGAAGCTTCTCCTTCTCTTCTTTCTCCTCCTTTTGCCGGTTTCTCCGCTCCTAGCCCAGTCCAACAAGCTGATTAAGGAACTGGAAAGCAAGCGTGGTGCCTTGCAGAAACAGATAGCAGAGTCGGAAACGCTGTTGATAACCACCAAGAAGGATGTGGGAAGCCAGTTGAACGGTCTTGCTGCACTGACCGGACAGATAGAAGAGCGCAAACGCTATATTCTGACTATCAATAATGATGTGGAATCCATAGAGCGCGAGTTGTCTTCATTAGAACGTCAGTTGACCCGCCTGCAACGTGACCTAAGGGACAAGAAGAAGAAATACGAATCGTCCGTTCAATATTTGTATAAGAACCGCTCCATTGAAGAGAAGCTGATGTTCATTTTCTCTGCCAAGAGCCTGGCACAGACCTATCGACGCATGCGCTATGTACGTGAATATGCTACTTATCAGCGCCTGCAAGGCGAGGAAGTGTTGAAAAAGCAGGAGCAGGTGAACCGTAAGAAGACTGAGCTTCAGCAAGTGAAGGTTGCCAAGGAAGGATTGTTGAAAGAACGTGAAGAGGAGAAAGTCAAGCTGGAAGCGCAGGAGAAGGAACAAAAGTTGTTGGTAGCCAATCTGAAAAAGAAACAGCGGGGCTTACAGAACGAACTGAATAAGAAACGCCGTGAAGCCAATCAGCTCAATGCACGCATTGACCGTCTGATAGCGGAAGAAATAGAGAAAGCGCGTAAGCGTGCGGCAGAAGAAGCGCGCCGTGAGGCAGCCGCACGTAAAAAGGCTGGTGAAAAAAACGAAAAAACGGCAACTGCCTCTACGCCCGCAAAGCCGAAGGCACAGCCTTTGGAAACTTACTCCATGAGTAAGGCAGACCGTGAATTATCAGGGAACTTTGCTAATAATCGCGGTAAGTTGCCGATGCCCATCACCGGCGCGTATATCATTACCAGCCATTACGGCCAGTATTCTGTGGAAGGTTTGCGCAATGTCAAGCTGGACAATAAGGGCATCGATATACAAGGGAAACCGGGTGCCCAAGCCCGTGCCATCTTCAATGGTAAAGTGGCGGCTGTCTTTAAACTGAACGGACTGTTCAATATCCTTGTCCGTCACGGGAATTATATATCAGTCTATTGCAACTTGTCATCGGCCTCGGTGAAGCAGGGCGATGATGTTACCACCAAACAGACTCTCGGACAAATCTTCTCGGATGGGGCCGACAATGGTCGTACGGTGCTACACTTCCAATTGAGGAAAGAGAAGGAAAAACTGAATCCGGAGCCGTGGCTGAACAGATAATGATAATTTAAATTTTTACTTCTTCCAGCAGCTCCAGATACATCCCTATCGCCTCCTCTATCTCCTTGACAAAGATAAATTCATCGGCAGTGTGTGAACGGGCACTTTTCCCCGGTCCCATCTTCAGAGAAGAGAATGGCATCAGTGCCTGGTCGGACAAGGTCGGTGAGCCGAAAGGAGTACGTTTCATGGCAATAGCCTTTTGCACTACCGGATGCTCCGGAGCTACGTGTGAAGAGCTTAGCCGGAAGGAGCGGGCTTTGGCTTCACACGTGATGTGTTTCTGTATTTCATCGAATAGCTCCTGATTGCTATAACACTCGTTGCTGCGAATGTCTACGACAAAAGTACAACGGTCGGGAATGACGTTATGCTGTGTACCGGCGTTTACCATGGTTACGCTCATCTTCACGGGACCCAGCAGGGAAGATTCTTTTGGGAAACGGTAATCACGAAACCAGGCAATATCATCCAATACCTTATATATAGCATTATCTCCCTCGTTTCGGGCTGCATGTCCCGATTTTCCGGTAGCAGTTACGTCCAGCACCATCAATCCTTTTTCTGCAATGGCAGGTTGCATCTCTGTCGGCTCGCCTACAATGGCAAACTGTATGGGAGGGAGTTCCGGCAATACGCATTCTATTCCCCCCTTGCCTGATACTTCCTCCTCACACGAGGCAAGATATATCAGATTGTAGGCCTGAGTGGTGCGGCACAATGTCAGGAATACTTGCAGCAGGCTGACTACACTGGCTCCGGCATCGTTGCTGCCCAGCCCGTAGAGCTTTCCATTACTTTCCAGCGTTGGTTTGAAAGGATCTTTCCGCCACCCGTTGACGGGTTTTACGGTGTCGATATGGGAATTCAGCAGCAAGGTCGGTTTCTTTAAGTCGAACATCGGGCTGAGGCACCATACATTGTTGCCTTTACGTCCTGTTGCCATGCCTTGCATTTCGATATAGTTCTGCAGATAATCTGCCGCCTTCTCCTCGTCGCGGCTCAAGGAAGGAATGGCTATCAGTGATTTGAGCAATCCGATTGCTTCGGAAGTTAAAGTCGGTATATCGTAAATCATATTCGGTAAATAAATAATCTGGCCGCAAACTTACGGATAAAAAATGAAAAGGACGCCAAACCGACGTCCTTTCTGTTTTTTCAATATTGTTTAGAAGAAGCAACTGAGTGATATCATCAAGTTGCGGTTTTTGTTGCCTGAATCTTTAATGTTCTCTACCAGTCCCCAGTCATAACCGATGGAAATCTGATATTTCTGACTGAATTCGACTCCGGCTTTTAATCCGAGACCGAAATCAAAACGCTTCATGGCATCATCCCCGAATACATTGGTGGAGTTATCATCAAACTCATATTCGTCAAGAATATCTCCTTCTGCCTTGGCTTTGCCAAAAAGACCGATGGCTAAATAAGGACCGGCATTGCCGAATATGGCAAAGTTCTCATTCACTGCATATTTATAGCCAATGTGTACAGGAATTTCCAGGTAGTAGGGATTGAACTTGATAGAAGCAGCAGAGCCTCCGTCTATTTTGGCTCCTTTCAGCGTAAGTAATGCACCCATATCGAGGTAGACTCCTTCTGAAATTTGAGGCAATCCTACTTCAGCCTTTACCCCAGCATGAAAGCCTATTTTACTGTCGAAACCGGTAATGGAGAAGTTACTGGAGTTCATGCCGACTGTTGCTCCCCATCTGAGGTTGTCTTGAGCATTGATGCTTGCTAAACCTATGGTCAGCATAGCCATTAAAAGCAATACTTTTTTCATGTTCATTGAATTTGATTTAGTTTGTATATCACCACAAATATATAGATATTTAATATATTTCTATTGTTTTAATGGTAAAGAAAGTATCTTTTGTGGATAATTTGCTAACGGATGGTCGGATACTTTAAAGGTAAAGTTTGAATAATTACCCGCTAATATCAAATTAGTTTCAAATGAAACCACTACCTTTGTACCGTATTTACCAATATCAAAAGTTATGACTTATCATCATTTATCTGTCCTGGTGCATCGCCAGGCAGAGAAGTATGGAGACAAAATAGCCCTGAAATACAGGGACTATGAAACTGCACAATGGATACCCATCTCTTGGAAAGAGTTCTCACAGACTGTACGCCGGACTGCCAATGCAATGGTGGCTTTGGGAATAGAGCCACAAGAGAATATCGGTATCTTCTCGCAGAATAAACCCGAATGTCTCTTTACTGATTTCGGTGCATTCGCCAACCGGGCGGTGACTATACCTTTGTATGCTACCAGCTCACCGGCCCAGGCACAGTATATCATCAACGATGCACAGATACGTTATCTGTTTGTAGGCGAGCAGTTCCAGTACGATGCCGCTTTCAGCGTGTTCGGATTTTGCCAGTCTCTGCAGCAGCTCATCATCTTCGACCGTGCTGTGGTGAAAGATCCGCGCGACATGACTTCCATCTATTTTGATGAATTTATGGCAATGGATGAAGAGTTGCAGCACAATGCCATTGTAGAAGAACGTACAGCAGCTGCCTCAGATGATGACCTCGCCAATATCCTTTATACTTCCGGTACTACCGGTGAGCCGAAAGGTGTCATGCTCCATCATTTCAATTATAGAGAGGCTTTCCGCATTCATGATATCCGATTGCCTTTCATGACAGACCAGGATGTTTCCATGAACTTCCTTCCGCTGACCCATGTATTCGAAAAGGCATGGACCTACCTTTGTATACATCGGGGAGTGCAGGTCTGCATCAATCTCCGTCCACAAGATATCCAAACTACTATTAAAGAGATACGCCCTACACTGATGTGCAGTGTACCCCGTTTTTGGGAGAAAGTCTATGCCGGTGTGCAGGAGAAGATTTCCCAGGAAACCGGTCTGCGTAAGGCGATGATGTTGGATGCCATCAAGGTGGGCAGGACGCATAACATTGATTATTTGCGCCAAGGAAAGACTCCTCCGATGATGCTTCATCTGAAATACAAGTTCTACGAAAAGACCATTTATGCTCTGCTGAAGAAGACGATAGGTATTGAGAACGGTAATTTCTTTCCTACGGCAGGTGCTGCTGTGCCCGATGAAATCTGCGAGTTTGTGCATTCTGTAGGTATAAACATGGTGGTGGGCTATGGTCTGACGGAATCTACGGCTACCGTTTCCTGCTTCCTCAACGAAGGCTATGAGATTGGTTCCGTAGGTACGGTGATGCCTGATGTGGAGGTGAAGATTGGCGAGAACAACGAGATACTTCTTCGTGGTAAGACTATCACTACCGGCTACTACAAGAAACCGGAGGCAACGGCTGCTGCCATCGACCGTGACGGTTGGTTCCACACGGGTGATGCCGGTTATTTGAAGGATAGCCATCTGTATCTGACGGAGCGTATCAAAGACTTGTTCAAGACCTCCAACGGAAAATACATTTCGCCGCAGGCATTGGAAACGAAGCTGGCTATTGACCGTTACATTGACCAGATTGCTGTCATTGCCGATGAGCGTAAGTTTGTTTCCGCTTTGATAGTTCCCGTTTATGGCTTTGTGAAGGATTATGCCAAGGAGAAAGGCATTGCATACAGC
>NZ_JBCNZM010000131.1:0-1157 GCF_040227615.1 Bacteroides sp. RTP31139st1_H2_RTP31139_211217
GGTATGGTTAATTTATTCCCGTACTTTGGGGAGCGAAAAAAATAATTGCCGGTTCAAAACCGGATAAATGAAGAAATTAAACATTAAAAAATAGATTGATTTATGGCTGAAACAATTGACATCCGCGAACTGAATGAGCGGATTGAAAGACAAAGTGCTTTCGTTACCAATCTTACCACAGGTATGGACCAGGTCATTGTAGGACAAAAGCATCTGGTAGAGTCGTTGTTAATTGGTTTGTTGTCCGATGGACATGTGTTGTTGGAAGGTGTGCCCGGTTTGGCAAAGACTTTAGCTATCAAGACGCTTGCTTCGTTGATTGATGCGCAATACAGCCGCATTCAGTTTACGCCTGACTTGTTGCCTGCCGACGTAATAGGTACAATGGTTTACAGCCAGAAGGATGAAACGTTCCAAGTAAAAAAAGGTCCGGTCTTCGCAAACTTTGTTTTGGCTGATGAAATCAACCGTGCTCCGGCCAAAGTACAGAGTGCTTTGCTGGAAGCCATGCAGGAACGTCAAGTTACTATCGGCAATGAAACTTTCGGGTTGCCCAAACCATTCCTGGTGCTTGCCACACAGAATCCTATCGAGCAGGAAGGTACTTATCCGCTGCCCGAAGCGCAAGTGGACCGTTTCATGCTGAAAGTCGTAATAGACTATCCGAAGCTGGAAGAGGAGAAACTGATTATCCGTCAGAATATCAATGGTGATAAATTTGAAGTGAAGCCCATTTTGAAGGCAGACGAAATTATTGAAGCTCGTAAAGTGGTTCGCCAGGTGTATCTGGATGAGAAAATAGAAAAATATATTGTTGATATTGTATTTGCTACCCGTTATCCGGAAAAATATGATTTAAAAGAACTGAAAGACATGATTGGTTTCGGCGGTTCGCCCCGTGCTTCCATCAACTTGGCCTTGGCTGCCCGTAGCTACGCGTTCATCAAGCGTCGCGGTTATGTCATTCCGGAGGATGTGCGCGCTGTGGCACATGACGTACTTCGCCACCGTATCGGCTTGACTTACGAGGCGGAAGCCAGCAATATGACATCTGATGAAATCGTCAGCAAGATACTGAACAAGGTTGAAGTGCCCTAACGCATAATAGAGGTTTTCGTAAACTTGAGGTTTACAATCCTATACCTGAGGCTTAGCGT
>NZ_JBCNZM010000131.1:1167-7121 GCF_040227615.1 Bacteroides sp. RTP31139st1_H2_RTP31139_211217
CCTTAGGGTTGAGTACCGAAAACCTCACCCCTTTTCATAGGGAAGTTTCTGTTATAAACTAAATTGCGCTTGTGTGCTTAAATGAGATTATTAAAATAAATCAATGGAAACAACAGAACTTTTGAAGAAAGTCCGTCAGATTGAGATAAAGACGCGCGGATTGTCCAACAATATCTTTGCCGGGCAGTATCACTCTGCCTTCAAGGGTAGAGGTATGGCATTCTCCGAGGTGCGCGAGTATCAGTTTGGCGATGACATACGCGACATTGACTGGAATGTGACCGCCCGCTTCAACAAGCCTTACGTCAAGGTGTTTGAGGAGGAGCGCGAATTGACAGTGATGTTGTTGGTAGATGTTTCCGGTAGTTTGGAGTTCGGTACGGTAAAGCAGATGAAGAAGGATATGGTGACGGAAATTGCCGCTACACTGGCATTCTCTGCCATTCAGAATAATGACAAGATTGGTGTCATCTTCTTTTCGGACCGGATTGAGAAGTTTATTCCGCCCAAGAAGGGACGTAAGCATATACTTTACATCATCCGCGAACTGATAGATTTTCATGCGGAAAGCCGGAGGACGAACATCCGTTTGGGATTGGAATATCTGACGAATGTGATGAAACGCCGTTGCACGGCATTTGTCTTGTCCGACTTCATCGACCAGGAAAGTTTCAAGAACGCCATGACCATTGCCAATCGTAAGCATGACCTGGTTGCCGTTCAGGTGTACGACCGTCGTGTGGAAGAATTGCCACCCGTGGGACTGATGAAGATTAGGGATGCCGAGACGGGACATGAGCAGTGGATTGACACCTCCTCGCGTGCCGTGCGCCGTGCCCATCATGATTGGTGGGTGAACAAGCAGGCGGAATTGAATGAAACGTTTACCAAGAGTAATGTCGACAATGTGTCGGTACGTACCGACCAGGATTATGTCAAGGCATTGATGAATTTGTTTGCGAAACGAAATTAATCGGAAAATGAAAAGATATTTATTTCTGATAGCGTTATTGATAGCATGGTCGGGAAGGGTAGTAGCCCAGTCGGTAACGGTAGATGCTACGATTGACTCTTTGCAGATTCTTATTGGAGAGCAGGCAAAGATAAAGCTTCAAGTATCTCTGGATGCCGATAAGCGTGCCATATTCCCGGTATATACCGATACGCTGGTGAATGGGGTTGAAATTATTGATGTGGCCAAGCTGGATACGCAACTGCTGAATGATGGCCGGCGTGCATTGATAACTCAAGAGTATACAGTTACCTCTTTCGACTCGGCTCTTTATTATCTGCCGCCTATGGAAGTGACAGTGGATAATGAGAAGTATCGCTCCAAAGCGTTGGCCTTGAAAGTATATTCGGTGAATGTCCCGTTAGACCCGGAGAATCCGGAACAGTTCTTCGGTCCCAAAACAGTGATGCAAGCGCCTTTTGCCTGGGAAGACTGGTATGGTCTTATGGCTTGTGGTGCGCTGATTATCCCGATAGGGATATTACTTGTCTATCTGATAATGCGCTTCTTCGACAATAAGCCTATTATCCGTAAGGTGAAGGTAGAACCTAAGCTGCCTCCCCATCAGTTGGCTATGCAGGAGATAGAACGTATCAAGAATGAGAAGGTATGGCAGAAAGGGGAGCCGAAGGAATATTATACGGAATTGACTGATGCTCTTCGTACATATATAAAAGACCGCTTTGGTTTCAATGCTTTGGAAATGACTTCTACGGAAATCATAGATAAGTTGCTGGAAATGAAAGATAAGGAAGCAATATCGGATTTGCGTGAATTGTTCCAGACTGCTGATTTGGTGAAATTTGCCAAGCATAATCCATTGATGAACGAAAATGACGCTAACCTGATTAATGCCATTGACTTTATTAATGAAACCAAGGAGAAAGAAGAGGAGAATGCCAAGCCGCAGCCTACTGAGATTACCATTATCGAGAAACGTTCTTTGCGTACCAAGATTTTGCTGGGAGCGGGTATTGTGGTGTTGGCTGTAGCTCTTGCCTGTTCATTGATATATATCGGATTGGAGTTGTATAATTATTTTGCTTAATGCTGGAAAAGTGACTTCAATCGGATATACATGAGTGAAAAATGAAGGATGTTTGGAGCGAAGCTGAATTGTAAATCGTTAAATCGTACATAAATATGGTTTTTGCCAATATTGAATATTTATTTTTGCTGCTGTTGCTTATACCTTATATAGTATGGTATATTATGAAGCGGACGAATAGTGAAGCTACGCTTCAGATTTCGGATGCCCGTGTGTATGCCCATACCCCTAAAAGCTATAAGAACTATTTGTTGCATGTACCGTTTGTATTGCGGATAATTGCCTTGATACTGATTATTCTTGTTTTGGCACGTCCGCAAACCACCGATAGCTGGCAGAACAGTGAGATTGAGGGTATTGATATCATGCTTGCTATGGACGTTTCTACCAGTATGCTGGCCGAAGACCTGAAACCTAACCGGTTGGAAGCGGCGAAGGATGTGGCGGCAGAGTTTATTAACGGACGTCCGAATGACAATATAGGTATAACTTTGTTTGCTGGAGAAAGCTTTACGCAATGTCCGTTGACAGTAGACCATGCCGTATTGTTGAACTTGCTTAAAGATATGAAGTGCGGGCTGATTGAAGACGGAACGGCAATCGGTATGGGTATTGCCAATGCCGTTACCCGTTTGAAGGATAGCAAGGCAAAGTCGAAAGTCATTATTCTGCTGACGGACGGTGTCAATAATAAAGGTGATATTTCTCCTTTGACGGCTGCTGAAATAGCCAAGAGTTTTGGCATTCGCGTTTATACTATTGGGGTAGGAACCAATGGTATGGCTCCTTATCCTTATCCGGTAGGCGGAACAGTGCAATATGTCAATATGCCCGTCGAAATTGATGAAAAGACTTTGACACAGATTGCCGGAACAACGGAAGGTAACTATTTCCGTGCCACCAGCAACTCGAAGTTGAAGGAAGTGTACGAGGAGATAGACAAGCTGGAGAAAACAAAATTGAATGTAAAAGAATACAGCAAGCGCCAGGAAGAGTACCGCTGGTTTGCGTTGGCTGCTTTCTTGTGCGTATTACTGGAGGTACTGTTACGCAACTCTATATTGAAGAAGATACCGTAAAAAGGAGAATGTCTTTTAGTGTATCAGTCATTGCGTAGCCAAATTGTAAATTGTAAATTGCTAAATTGTAAATAAAAAGATGTTTCGATTTGAAGAACCTGCATATTTGTACTTGTTGCTGCTGCTGCCTTTATTGGCGGCCTTCTACTTGTACTCCAATTATCGGAGGAGGAAAGCCATTCGTAAATTTGGTGACCCTATACTGATGGCACAGCTAATGCCGGATGTTTCCAAATATCGTCCGGATGTGAAGTTTTGGTTGGTTTTTGCGGCTATCGGGTTGTTCACGGTACTGCTGGCACGTCCGCAGTTTGGTTCCAAACTGGAGACGGTAAAACGCCAGGGAGTGGAAGTGATGATTGCGTTGGATATATCCAATTCCATGCTGGCACAAGACGTACAGCCAAGCCGCTTGCAGAAGGCAAAACGGCTGGTGGCGCAGTTGGTAGATAAGATGCAGAATGACAAGGTCGGTATGATTGTTTTTGCAGGTGACGCTTTTACCCAGTTGCCTATTACGAGTGATTATATTTCTGCCAAGATGTTTTTGGAGTCCATCGATCCTTCGCTGATTTCCAAGCAAGGTACGGCAATTGGAGCTGCAATAAATCTGGCTGCCCGGAGTTTTACACCTCAAGAAGGAGTGGGACGTACTGTTATTGTCATCACCGACGGTGAAAACCATGAAGGTGGTGCCGTAGAAGCTGCTAAGGCTGCTGCAGAGAAAGGTATCCAGGTCAATGTATTAGGGGTAGGTATGCCTGAGGGTGCTCCCATTCCAATAGAGGGTACTAATGATTATCGTCGTGACCGTGAAGGTAATGTAATCGTTACTCGCTTGAATGAGCAGATGTGTCAGGAAATTGCTCAGGCAGGAAATGGTATTTATGTGCGCGTAGACAATACCAACGGTGCACAGAAAGCGATTAGTCAGGAAATCAACAAGATGGCAAAGGCAGATGTGGAAACACAGGTGTACACGGAATTCAATGAACAGTTTCAGGCAGTGGCATGGATTATTCTGCTGTTGTTACTGGCTGAGATGTTGATATTGGAGCGCAAGAATCCTCTGTTCCGCAACATTCATTTATTCTCTAATAAGAAATGATGCGTATGTTACAGAAAAAATATATTGGAATAGTTTTGCTGCTGTTAGTGGCAGTTTCAGCTTCTGCACAGAAGGCGGAACGCGATTATATCCGTAAGGGAAACCGTTTTTTTAAGGATAGCGTATATGTGGATGCAGAAGTGAACTATCGGAAGGCTTTGGAGGTAAACCCGAAGTCAACGGTTTCCATGTTCAACCTGGGAAATACATTGACCCAGCAGAACAAGCTGCAGGAAGCGATGGAGCAATATGTGGGAGCTACCAAGATAGAAAAAGACAAATCGAACTTAGCACAGATTTATCATAATATGGGAGTCATCTTTCATTCTCAGAAGGATTATGCAAAAGCGGTAGAAGCCTATAAGGAGTCGTTACGCAATAATCCGAAAGATGATGAAACGCGCTATAACCTTGCTTTGGCACAGAAACAGTTGCAAGACCAGCAGCAGAACCAGGATCAGAATCAAGATCAGGATAAACAGGACCAACAGAAGGAGCAGGATAAACAGCAGGATCAGCAGAAAGACCAGCAACAGAATCAAGACCAGCAACAACAACCTTCTCAGCCGGAAAAGAAAGATAATGAGATGTCTAAGGAAAATGCCGAGCAGCTATTGAACTCTGTCATGCAAGACGAGAAGGATGTGCAGGATAAAGTGAAAAAGCAGCAGGTACTTCAAGGAGGTCGTCTGGAAAAAGATTGGTAACAAACATAATAGGAATAATATATGAGAAAAATAGTTTTCTTATGGATAGCACTGATTGCAGTCAGTATGAATGCCTTTGCCGATGGCAAGGTATCGTTTACTGCGTCCGCTCCTGACGCTGTGGCGGTAGGAGACCAGTTCAGACTGTCGTATACGGTGACTACACAAAAGGTAAGGGATTTTCGTGCTCCTTCTATGAAGGGATTTGATGTGTTGATGGGGCCCAGCCGCTCGCAACAGAGTAGCGTGCAGATGATTAATGGGCAGACGACTTCAACCAGCAGTATTACATTCACTTATATTTTAATGGCGACTGCAGAAGGTGATTTTACTATTCCAGGAGCCACTATCACTGCTGATGGTAACCAAATGGTTTCGAATTCTGTACAAGTAAGGGTTCTTCCGGCAGATCAGGCTGCTAATGGAGCTTCTGGAAATGGTGGCAAACAGAGTGAGGGCACTGCCAGCCGCGCTTCTTCCGGGACATCTGTATCGAATAGTGATTTGTTTATTACAGCTACTGCCAGTAAGATGACGGTGTATGAACAAGAGGCTTTTCTGCTGACATACAAGATATATACCTTGGTGGACTTACGTATGTTTGATAATGTGAAATTACCTGACTTCAAAGGATTCCATTCTCAGGAAGTAGAATTGCCTAATGACAGAAGATGGGGATTGGAGCATTATAAAGGTAGAAATTATCAGTCTACAATCTATCGTCAGTTTGTGTTGTTCCCGCAACAAGCCGGTAAGCTGACAATTGATGCAGCACGCTTTGATGCTTCCATTGCAAAGGCTACACAAGTTGCTGATCCGTTCGAGGCATTTTTCAATGGAGGAAGCAATTACGTAGAAGTTAAAAAGACAATTTTGACTCCGCAACTGACAATTGACGTAAAGCCCTTGCCGGCAGGTAAGCCAGCCGATTTTTCGGGAGGAGTGGGAGAGTTCAATATAACTTCTTCTATCAATAGTACAAATGTCAAGACCAATGATG
>NZ_JBCNZM010000131.1:7131-13603 GCF_040227615.1 Bacteroides sp. RTP31139st1_H2_RTP31139_211217
GTCAAACTTGTCATTTCTGGTACCGGTAATCTGAAATTGCTCTCTAATCCGGAAGTTAAATTCCCCGAGGATTTTGAAGTATATGATCCGAAGGTGGACAATAAATTCCGTCTGACAAATTCGGGCCTCTCCGGTAGCAAGGTCATTGAGTATCTGGCAATTCCTCGTAATGCGGGAACTTATAAGATTCCTGCCGTAAAGTTCAGTTATTTTGATATTAATTCCCGTTCGTATAAAACGTTGACTACGGAAGAGTATGAATTGCATGTGGAAAAGGGAGCAGGCAATGCTGCTCAGACTATTGCAAACTTTACAAGCAAGGAAGAGTTGAAAGTATTGAACGAGGATATTCGTTTTATCAAGCAGAATAATGTTACTTTGTCTCCCAAAGGTGATTTCTTCTTCGGTTCGTTGACGTATTGGTTGCTTTATTTGATACCGGGTATTGCATTCATTACATTCTTTATCATCTATCGTAAGCAAATAGCAGCCAATGCAAATGTAGCAAAGATGCGTACCAAGAAAGCCAATAAAGTGGCGGTGAAACGTATGAAGCAAGCTGGTAAATTATTGGCTGAGAATAAGAAAGATGCGTTTTATGATGAGGTTTTGAAGGCTCTTTGGGGGTATATCAGTGATAAACTGAACATTCCGGTATCCCGTTTGTCTAAGGATAATATCGAAGAGGAACTTCGTAATTATGGTGTGAATGATGCGTTGATAAAGGAATTCCTCGATGCATTGAATAACTGTGAGTTTGCCCGCTTTGCTCCGGGTGATGATAACCAGGCTATGGATAAGGTATATTCAGCTTCTTTGGAAGTTATCAGTAAAATGGAAAACTCGATAAAACATTAATCAGGAGGAAATGGTAATGAATAAAATATTGTTTTTTACTCTTAGTCTAGTGATGGCAATTACTGCCTATGGGCAGAATTCTGCATCTGTAGATACATTACAGACTGCTAGTGACTCTACATCCGTCGGTTCACATGCGGAATTCTCTGCTGCAAGGCAAGAAAGCAATGTGACAAAGGCTGAAGGTGACAGCGCTTATATACGGAATGATTATGCTTCTGCCATTCAAATATATGAGAATCTGTTAAAGAAGGGAGAGGCTGCAGAGGTCTATTATAATCTTGGCAACAGTTATTATAAGGCAGATGATATAGCAAGAGCTATATTGAATTATGAGCGTGCCTTGTTGTTGGAACCTGGTAATGCTGATATTCGTGCAAATTTGGAGATAGCACGTTCTAAGACAATCGATAAGGTAATCCCAGTTCCTGAGGTTTTCTTTGTATCTTGGACTAAATCGTTGATTAATTGTCTTAGCGTAGACGCATGGGCTAAGTTGGGGATTGTGTTCTTTGTACTATTACTCGTTTCGTTCTATCTCTTTTTCTTTTCAAAACAGATTACGGGAAAGAAAGTGGGATTTATTGCAGGAATAGTATTCCTGGTTCTTGTTATATTGAGTAATGTGTTTGCTGCTCAGCAAAAAGGCGAACTGATGGAACGTAACGAAGCTATAGTGTTGGCACCTAGTGTCACAGTGCGTAGTACTCCCAGTGAAAGTGGTACAAGTCTGTTCATTCTTCATGAGGGACGTAAAGTTGAGATAAAAGACAACTCTATGCGTGAATGGAAAGAAATTCGTTTGGAAGATGGTAAAGTAGGGTGGGTTCCAGCTTCTGCCATAGAAGGTATTTAAATTTTCCCTGTATTCTAAAAACAGCTCGTATAAACCCGATAATTCTGCTTTATACGAGCTGTTTCTGTCTATTTTTAGGAGCTTTTTCTCTGTACTTATAATTCTGCATACTTGAAAATGATTATTTTTTGGAGAGGCAATATTCTTTTTGAAAAAAGATAAAGAAATAGTTTGTTTTATCCTTTTTTTTCCTTAAGTTTATAGCGTGATAATAAAAAGTACAGAGTATTAACCATTAAATTTATGAATATGAGAACAATAACATTTAATGAATTACGTAAGATTAAAGACTCATTGCCTAGTGGTAGTATGCATAGAATAGCCGATGAACTTGGACTGAATGTTGACACTGTAAGAAATTTTTTCGGTGGACACAATTTTAAGGAGGGGAAAAGTGTTGGGATTCACTTGGAACCTGGACCAGATGGTGGATTGGTTATGATTGATGATACTACTGTTTTAGAGCGAGCTTTAAAAATTTTAGATGAAATGGCAGGTAAGACTGAAGAAGCTGTTCGAGCTTAAGAAGAGAAAGTTAGATAGAATCCCAATTGCTGACAACAATTGGGATTTCTTGTTTGTTTTAATCTCAAAATCAATGATATATGGAAGATAAATTAGTTACTTTGGCAATCTTAACGTACGCGAAAGCTCAAATATTGAAAAATGTTCTTGAAAATGAAGGTATTGAGACTTATATTCACAATGTAAACCAGATACAACCGGTTGTTTCTTCTGGCGTACGTGTACGTATTAAGGAGAGTGACTTACCTCATGCTCTGAAAATTACTGAAAGCTCTGCGTGGTTATCTGAAGAGGTAGTGGGGGGGAAGTCACCTAAACTGGAGAAGGTTAGTAATAAAGTGCTGATTCCAGTGGATTTTTCCAATTACTCTTTGAAGGCTTGCGAGTTCGGTTTCAATTTCGCTCAGAATATAGGTGCAGAAGTTGTTTTACTACATGTTTATTTTACTCCTATATATGCAACTTCTTTGCCATACGGAGACGTATTTAACTATCAGCTAAGTGATGAGGAGAATGTAAGGAGTATCTTACAAAAAGTTCATGCTGATTTGAATGCATTATCTGATAAAGTAAAAGAGAAGGTAGCTTCCGGCGAGTTTCCAGATATTAAATATACTTGTGTTTTGCGTGAAGGTATTCCTGAAGAAGAGGTACTCCGCTATACCAAGGAATATCGGCCACGCATTATCATAATGGGAACTCGTGGTAAAAGTCAGAAGGATATTGATTTGATCGGCAGTGTAACGGCTGAAGTGATTGAACGTAGCCGTGTACCGGTATTGGCCATTCCTGAAAATACTCCATTCAAGCAATTTTCTGAAGCTAAGCGTATTGCATTCATTACTAATTTTGACCAGCGTGATTTAATAGCTTTTGATTCGCTAATAAATAATCTGAAATCATTTAAGTTTTCAGTGTCTCTGATACATCTTTCAGATGTTCAAAATACATGGAATGAAATAAAACTGGCTGGTATTAAGGAATATTTTCAAAAACAATATCCACAATTGGAAATACACTATGATGTGGTAAAGAACGATAATCTGCTTAGTAGTTTAGACAGTTATATCAAGAGTAATCATATTGATATTATAACATTAACTTCTTATAAAAGAAATATATTTTCGCGCTTATTTAACCCTGGCATTGCCAGAAAGATGATTTTCCATTCTGATACACCATTGTTGGTAATTTATGGAAGACCGAATTAGGTGTTGAATATGGATAATATGGTTTCTGTTCAATATCAGCATTATGTTTAATATAGCGCTGGAATAATTTAATCTAATTTTAATTTCTTCTCTCCCTCACTTAAGAAATAACATTCTTTACTTAATGATATAACAATAATAAAAGCCTAATTAATAATTTAATTAGGCTTTTATTATTATGAAAGTATTACATCAACTTTTCAATTTCTTCGAATTCAGGGCCCATTTGCAAATTATAATACACTCTATACAGACCATTTAACCACAAATCTTTTTGATCAGGTTTCAGTTCTCTTGCCTTTTCATAATAAGGTTTTGCCTTTTCATAGAAAGTCTTCAGAGTAGCCTGGTCTTCTTTATACTTCGGATCATTAATATCTGTAGTTGCTTTTTCTGAGAAATCTTGTGCTTGTAAGCAGTAAATCAAGCCTAAATTAGAGTATGCTTCTGCATAATTAGGATCTACTTCTATAGTTTTTTTATAGAATTCAATAGCTTTATCATAGTCCTTCATATTGTGATAAAGGTAGCCTTTTACATACAAATAGAATGTATTGTTAGGATCTTTAGCCAACATATCATCAGCAAACTGCATAGCTTCGTCATATTTGTTGTTATTGCTATAATAATCAATCAAGTGACCGAAGAAGAATGAATGTTCAGGATATTTCTGGATACCTTCTTTTAAAGAAGCAATCCATTTAACAGTATCACCTTCAGCTTTCAATGCAGTAGAGATAAATTCCATTGCGTATTTCCCAACTTCTTTATCATCTTGCGCATAAGGAGCATACTTCAAAATACTAGGATAATCTTCCATCTTAGCAGCTGCTAAACTTGCATAATATGCTATTTGGGGTAATACAGTATCTGTTTGTAATAGATTTTCCTTTTCAAACATCGGGTTGATAGCAATATCAATGTATGTTGCAAAGAAATCTAATGCTTTTTTATTGTCTTCATTGGCTGCATCGCCTTCTTTCTGTGAGGCCAAATTAAAGAATTGGATACCGCCATTGATCAGATTACCGCGTTCTGCTAAAATTGTAGCAGAATTAGATTTTCTATATTTATTCTTGATTTTGCCCTTTTCATTGGGAATTTGTGCCAATTCGTCACATTTGAAGTAGAATTTACACATGTTCAATGCGCTATTATATACCTGAAGAGTGTCATAAGGTTTTCTCAGATAGGCATTTTCCATTTCTTTCTCACTTCTTTTTCTTTGGATAAGACCTGCTACATCCCACGTTTCGGCATTGTCCTTTGTTTCGGGATTGGTTAAAGCCTGATTTATCAGTTCCTCTGCTTTGGCAAAGTCAGGATTTACTCCGTTAGCAATACTTTTAGCCTCTTTTACGTTCTTTTCTTGGGCGAAAGTAAAGCTTGCGACAAGTAGTAAAACCATTGAAAATAATACTCTTTTCATGATTGTAGAAAATTTAAATTAATATTATGTCTATTCTTCATTTTCATTGTTTACCTCGTTCTGAGGGCTTTCAAGGGTATTTTCTTCCCCCTCCTCTATAAGTTCCTCTTCATTTTCTGAAGTGACTTTACATACAGAGCCGATTTCGTCATTACGTTTCTCAAGGTTGATTAGACGCACACCTTGTGTAGCACGTCCCATGATACGAACATCGGCGACTTTCAGACGGATGGTAATACCGGATTTATTAATAATCATCAAGTCATTTTCATCTGTAACAGACTTGATAGTTACTAATTTACCCGTTTTATCGGTGATATTCATTGTTTTCACACCTTTACCTCCACGATTGGTCTTGCGATAATCTTCAATATCCGAACGTTTGCCATATCCTTGTTCCGATACAACCATAATTGTTTCCGCTTCAGGATCTTTGATGCATATCATACCTACTACTTCGTCTTGACCGTCTTCATCCAATGTCATACCACGTACACCGGTGGCAGTACGTCCCATAACGCGCACAGCACTTTCATGGAAACGAATGGCACGTCCGTTACGGTTGGCAATGATGATTTCATTGTCGCCGTTTGTCATACGCACTTCGATTACACGGTCGTCTTCACGGATAGTGATAGCATTTACACCATTTTGGCGAGGACGTGAATACTGCTCAAGCAATGTTTTCTTAATGACACCATTCTTAGTACAGAACAATACATAATGGCTGTTGATAAATTCTTGGTCGTTCAAGTTCTTCACGCGCAAATAGGCGTTTACAGCATCGTCAGAGTCGATATTCAACAAATTCTGGATGGCACGACCTTTCGAATTCTTAGTACCTTCGGGGATTTCGTATACCTTCAGCCAGTAACACTTACCTTTCTGTGTAAAGAACATCATGGTATTATGCATGGTTGCAGGATAAATATGCTCTACAAAGTCTGCATCGCGGGTTTCGGTACCTTTGGAGCCTACCCCACCACGGTTTTGCGCACGGAATTCGCTCAGCGGTGTGCGTTTGATGTATCCCATGTGCGAGATGGTGATAATCATTTCATCATCTGCATAGAAGTCTTCCGGATTGAATTCTTCTGATGAATAGACAATTTCCGAGCGACGTTCGTCACCATACTTCTCTTTTACTTCAATCAGTTCATCTTTAATGACTTTGCGGCAGAGTTCGTCATTGACAAGGATTTCTTCCAAATAAGCAATCTGCTTCTGAATTTCCTCATATTCGGCGTGCAGCTGGTCTTGCATCAATCCTGTGAGCTGACGCAAACGCATTTCAACAATGGCACGTGACTGAATTTCACTGAGTTGGAATCGCTCCATCAAACCTGATATAGCATCATTCGGGGTTTTAGCAGCACGGATAATCTTGATTACTTCGTCGATATTATCAGATGCAATGATTAATCCTTCCAGAATATGTGCACGTTCTTTGGCCTTGCGCAAATCATACTGAGTACGGCGGATGACTACGTCGTGTCTGTGCTCAACGAAGTATTTTATCAAATCCTTCAGTTTCAGCAGACGTGGACGGCCATGTACCAATGCAACATTGTTCACACCAAAAGAGGTCTGCAG
>NZ_JBCNZM010000132.1:0-5844 GCF_040227615.1 Bacteroides sp. RTP31139st1_H2_RTP31139_211217
AATATCAGAGCGTTATATTAATAACTTATCGGGTGATTTCAGCATCTGTTTTTCGGAACATCTAACTGGACACCCTAATTAATTGATAAAGTGAGATTAAATAAGCACCTTTTTTAATGGATAATTTTGTCTGATTTTAAAAAAGTAGTGAAAAAGATATTAATATTATATGACCAAGAAACAAACTATACAATTATTTGAAGAACGTAAGGTGCGTACTGTTTGGGATGACGAGCATGAGAAATGGTATTTCTCTATTGTTGATGTTGTGGCTGTACTGACTGAAAGTGCTAATCCTCAATAAACTCAAACAACGTCTTACAGAGGAGGGAAATCAAACTGTGACAAACTGTCACGCTTTCAAAATGAAGGCTGCGGACGGTGAAATGCGTTTAATGTTCAGATAAATAAACACTATTGACTATATAGAATATTATGGCAAAGTGTAAAGAAATAAGAAATAGCACAGCTGAGTTCCTAATTTTTCAAGTTGAAGGGAAGGAACAAGGTGTTGAAGTCTACTGTAAGGATAAGACAGTTTGGTGTCCCCAGAAAGCTATGGGTATGCTGTTTGATTGCTCTACAGATAACATAGGACTTCATCTAAAGAATATCTTTGCTTCTGGGGAACTTGAAAAAAATTCAGTTACCGAGAAAATCTCGGCAACTGCTTCCGATGGCATGAGATAGGTCCTAAAGAATAAAATACAAGACCATTTGCCCGATACCATTCCAATAAATTTAGTAACCTTCGGACAAATGGTCTAACAAAGTGGATGAGTCTATTTTGCATACCACATTTATTTCCTCCATTCCAATTCCATCTGCTTCATCTTTTCATGCATCGCCATATTATCTCGTATAATAAACCCTGTTACCCCAATGAAAATTGCCCATAGACATATCAGGATAATGAGTATCAGATTTTTAACATGTTTGCTATGCCAAATTCGTTTTGTCCAGTAGCTGGGTATGTCAGCCAGGAGATATGTGATTAGGCCTTTAGGGGTGCTGGGCATAATAGGAAATTTTAGCAGTTGTGGATGGTTATTTTGGATTTTATCATTGATACATCCCAGTTCATTTTCAAACTTTTCGATGGTTACCTTTAGACTTTTCCGTTCTTCATTCATCTGATGGTATACTTTGCATATTTTCACCCAAAGATCGTAAAGAACATCTATCTTGTGGAGTACATCATCGTATCGTTCAGATAGACTATCAATGTATTCGTCATAAGTCATTTCACCTTTTACATTCTTTACTGCTTCCTCCTTAAATTTTTTTTGGCGGTTTTCCAACAAGATTCTGACCTCATTGGCTGCTACCTGGGCTATTTTGTTTACTAATTCATCCCAATTCGGGACGTTTTGGGGGAATTGCGAAGAATTATACTTTTTGAGTTCCTCAATGCTCTGTCGTATGCTACTGAGATTGGCAGCTATTATATCTTCCTTCATTATCTTCGTCTTTTATAGGTTCGATTATTATTGTTGTCCTTATCTTTGTCATCATCGCGCCATCCGCGGTTATCACTACCGCCACCTCCACCACCAGTTTGTACTTGATGGGGTTGAAGTATCAATTCAATCAAGGCTTCACCAACGGCAGATGTATTTGTACAGCCTGAACTTTCATTTTCTATCGTACTTGATTCCATACATTCAGTATTATCATTAGAATGTTTGGATGAGCCTCCGGTATGCATGAAAGACTGATAGTGCCCCTCCATATTGGGACTTGAAATTTCTGTATTTTCCCTTTCCCCTAATTTAAAACACAGTTGACCGTAGGTTAGTACCTTTGGTTCTAATTTGGATCCAGATATACTTATTTGATGGTTCGCAAAAGAAATACCTCTGATTGTATTTGTTTGGCTACTTGTGAAAAAGCGGATATTGATACCTGCTTCTTTCAGTAGCCTGCAAAATTCGTCCCAATTGGATGACCTATCGAGAATATGGTTGATGTCCATTCTTAGTTTATGTTTCTTGGCTTCATACCCACGTAACCTGTCTTCATGGATCTTCTTGCTTTTGGATGGAGCCACATATAAACCATATTTTTTGTTGAGTAGTTTGCATACCGCCATATTCCGTATTCGTTCACGACTATCAGAAATGACATTACCATCGTTATCGATTCGGTTAAAGACAAGATGACAATGGGGGTGCTCGGTGTCAAGATGTCTGGCAATGATGTATTGCGTATTGGTGATACCCATTTCTTTCATCCAATCTTTAGCAATCCTTACCATGAGTTCATCACCTTTTTCGTCGTCAGTGAAAAGATGGGCATCGTTAGGAGAGAACCCCAACGAAATATGTTTGACAGGTTTCGCTATCTTCGAACGCATGGATGCTTGGATTGTGAATGAATCGGCTATGGACTTGTTGCTGATAATACATACATCTTTATAATCTATAAGTCGTGCTTTCTTCTTGTCATTGTTGTAATCATGGGCATAATCCACGATACCAGCAAATGATTCTCTTGTCTTTATCTTTGCTATCATATATTACTTGGATTCGTTGATGAGGTTGAGTAATACATTAATGATTTCCTGACAGGAATGGTAGGTCTCTTCCAGTCCGAACGCATGCATCTTATGGGCAATCTGGTTGACATTGTTAGCAACACCTGCTATGTCTCTGATGAGTGCTGCCTGTTCTGGTTGGATGTGTTCCTTGACTGCTCCATCCATAGCTGCCTGGTGGCAATATTCGCTGATGGTCAGTCCGCATCTTTGGGCTTTATCCATGACATAGATATAGTCGGATTCGTTGAACATGACTTGGCAACTCTTGGTTCTCTTTTGATATTCGGCCAGCTTAGGACGACCACCTGCTTTTTTCTTTGTTGTCATTCTCGTGTGATTTAGGAAAGAGATTTTAGAAGGCAAGTTCAATGGCAAACCAATAGAGTTAGCCAATAGTTTTAGTCGGACTAAAACACAAACTTGCCCTTCTAAAATCGTTACCATTGTTTATTGTACATTACAATGAAGTGTGATACTGCGTTTCGGGATATATCTGCCATGGATGTGTCTTGTAATACCAGTATCAAATACCAAGTGTTTATGTGAGAAACATGCTGAAGTAAATGCTTCTTCGATTAGATTATAATCAATTACTTTTTGCACCGCATGATTTTTAATCGCATAGGTGAGAGTGTTCTTCTTGAATGGATGTCCCATTTCCTGCAATGTCGATTTTTGTTCTTCTTGTTTTCTATACTTCTTCATATTCGTAAAATTTATGGTCGTTTGACCGGTTCTGTAAATTGATATGTTTATTTTCTTTCGATCTTCTCATAATGACCTTGTGAGATTCGGTTGAGTTTTCCTTTTTTGATGTATTTGTCAATCCACTTGATGGCCGTATTCGGATTCTCATTGTATTGTTCTACCAAAGAATCGAATGTGTTCTTACTGAATGTATCTGGTAGTAAATCAAAGAAACGTTCGCTTCTTTTTAGAGATTCGGATTCACGATTTACTCCAAAATACGGAGTTAGTTTTTTATACCAATAGACCGAATGTTCAATAATCGTGTCACATATAGTCATGACTGTTCGGTAATCTACCTCCTGGCATACAAGTGGGAACGTATTATCAGGTGCTCTAATTGTAGGCAAGTGGTTCAATCTTCTAAGTGTAGTCAATAACATCATCATACGAAATGCAATCAATCCCATTCTGCGAATAACTCCTTGAATGCGGTCGTCCACTTCATCGCAATACTTATTGTTGAGTTGAATCAGGTGTTCTACAAAATCTGTTTGCAGATGAGATGGTAGGGAAAAAGAATAATTACCACTCTGTATGAATTCCGCTTGATAGTGATAGAGTTCTTCTCCAAGATTCCTGAAGATAACATTCTTTGATTTGGAAATGTCGTCCGTGGCAAACACATTCCTGATGTAACGTTTATACGGAAGCATATTAAAGATGAAACGACTCATCAATCCGTTCTCTGTATCAGGAATAAGTCTGCGCACCTGTTCGGGAGTGCCTGCTAGAACAACGGACAATCTAGGATTTTTTACCTCAAGATATTCTCTGTCCTTTCTTCTACTCAAACTGATTGTTTCATGATGATATGCTTTACGGAGCGTGTCAGAGTAATTGCCATAATCAGATTTAAGAGTCTGGCTTAATGTATCACCTTCCGTCTCAAACAATAGTCCTATACCATCATTGTCTGCAAGAATTTTTAATAATGAACTGGCGCTGCTATTAGCAGGTATAATAAACATTCTCATGGGTGGTTCCGATGGAACTGGTCCTTCTGATTTCTTACTTTTGTTGTATGCAATAGCTTCTTTATATTGTTTCTCTGCTTCTTTCGTTAATTCATGCAGTCTTTGGTTGATGGGGGTAACCAGTTCTCGGCAAAGAGAAAGACTGCCTTTCCCCATTCCTGCATCTGCTATAACATATAAATATAGATTGGCATATACGATTCGTTCATCATAAACACCACAGACATTATAGAAACAGGCAGACAGGCAGGCAATGCTTCCAAGAAGAATGGTGTCTCTGTCTTCTTTTGATAAGGCATTATCTACAACCTTGGCCAGAAAGGGAGGAAGATTATCAAATACTTCATCAGGCAGAACGGGTAAATCGGTCTCCTCATTTTTCCATTTTACCGTTTTACCATTTTGGTTATTTGGTAAAATGGTAAAATCTTGTTTGCTAGCTGTAATACCAGAGTTCATTGCCAAATGGAAGAATGATTTGATAGTTATCCCATGTCCCTTGCCATTCAGACAATTGGTATATTGCTTGTCCGTATTCGTGTAGTTATAGTTCGGATGTAGCTGACTAATACGATGATAGTAGTTTCTTCCCATTTCTCCCAATCCATCCGCAAGGGCAAAGCCAAGGTCTACCCATTGTTTGTAATCGGGAGCAATGTCTATCCCTTGCTTTTCTATTTCATGTACAATGCGCCCCACATCCTCTTCCACATTATTATATGTAGAAGCGGGATGCATGGGTGTTGTAACAAGATGATTAGAAGGGGCATCCTCCCATTCTTGGGGTAAAAATGTTTTCTTGGACATATTCTTCGTATTTAGGGTTTATGTATGCTTGTGGGTCATACGGTAAAAAGCATGAGCGTGCAACATCACTTCCAGAACTATCGACAGGCGGCAATCCTGTCGCTTGAATGCAATTGGCAACCGACTTGAAGTATCTTGAATGTTCCCAGTTTCTCAAGTCGACAGAGATTATCCATTTTACTCCATCACCTGAAGGGCTCGTAAACATCAACTCAGTATCAAAATATTCATGATTAATGAGTTTTTGTTTAAGCTCTTCGGGTACCGTTACATGGTCAAAGTCAAGACACATCAATCCCGAATGTGTTATTATTTCCCTTTCGTTCCTCTTTCTGAAAATTCCAGAGAAGGTACAATAGTCAAAGTGTGTGGCCTTGTATTGTTTCGCTTCTTTTGAGGATTCCATGGAACGTAAAGTCAAGGTTTGTTTCTTGGCATAATGACCGGTAACGTATCGATAGACATCTACCACAGTGATTGCACGATATGGTTCAATGTTGTGGATTGGCTTCAAGAAGAAGGAGAATGCAGTAAGATTCTCCAGTCCTTCCCAGTAGTCATTGGCTCCGTTCCTTTCTCTAATCATCGTACCTTTTTAGATAATATGAATTCCTGAGCTTCACGCTGTAGATCCGCTTCTGTTTTCTGATAACCACCTTTCAGCCATTCATCAATTTCTGACTTTAGGAACATAAGTCCCTTGGTCATCTTATGAAATGGAATAGTCTTCTTTGACACCCATTCATACACTGTTTGTTTTTTAGGATGACTGGG
>NZ_JBCNZM010000132.1:5854-13418 GCF_040227615.1 Bacteroides sp. RTP31139st1_H2_RTP31139_211217
GATAAGCACAAAGTTCATCTACATTCATCCATTGTGGTGATTCACTTTCCTTCTGCTTTGAGCGAAGAATGTTTACCGTTTGTTGCAAGTTCTCAACTTTGCCAATCAGGTAAGAGATAGCCTTGGGCATCTCCTCCAAAGAATTCACTTTGTAATCAGTCATTTTTATATCGTTTTAAGTTTGAATATTCCGCATTTTTTATCGGATTGCTGATGCAAAGTTAGCGCATTATTTTTGACATCTCAAAATCGCAAAATATTGTAAAACAGTACTTTATTTGGCAATTTGTGTGACGGTAACTCTCTGTAAGAAGTGGCAAAAGAAGTGGAAGTTATGTGGCAGAATACAAGAAAATACAAGTGTACAAAACCTGATGCCCAAAGTGGCAAAAAATGTGGCAGATTTCAAAATTGGGGTTATAAACAATCTATTCATCCCAAATATTTTAGGAGTGGTAAAAAGTGGCAAATTATCTGGCAGAATAAGTGGAAACGATGTGAGCAGCAAACATGGAAGGAATTTGGCAGAAATCTGTTGTTAGAAGTGGCAAAATTTACTTTTATTATCTGTACAATGATGTGGCAGACAATGCAGAAAATGCCTTATTTTCAGTAAAATAACATTTAACATTGTTTAAAAGAATAGTATGATAAAATAGCAATAAACATACTATAATTCGATGAATACAACAACAAAACACCCTCGAAGTCAATAAAGATTCCGAGGGTGTGAGATAACAGAAAAGATTCTTTTTATACTATGATTTGTCCGTAATACTTAGACTATTCAATCCATCGATATAGATAACTTCTGCCGCTTTACGCTTGCTTGGATCTACAATATGACCATAAATCTGAGTAGTTCTAACATTAGTATGGCCTAACATGTCTTTTACTGTATAGATATCGGTTCCATGCTCCAACTGTAACGTTGCAAACGTATGACGTGAACAATGGAATGTAATATTCTTTGTTATACCTGCGTCGGCCATCCACTTTTTCAATGGTCGAGATATCCATGAAGAACCAGTCAACCCTTCAAATACTCGTCGTTCAGGTTCTTTTCGTTCACCACAAAGAGCATAAGCTTGGTCTGAAATAGGAAGATAATCCACGACTTTTGTCTTACGTTGGGTAAAGTCAACTCTCCATCCATTATCCGTCTGGATTATTTCATTCCATTTCATGTCTTGAATATCACATAAACGTATGCCAGTCAAAAGGGCAAAGAAGAAAGCGCGTTTCAGAACTTCATTTTCGCATGGAGTCATAGCAAGTCTCTCTGCTTCCTCCAAAGTCAAGGTTTCTCGCTTTACTTTCTGATCTGGAATACCTTTGATTTTAGCTGCTATATCTACGGTAAGATATTCATCTATGAAAGCACGATGTAAGCCAGCTTTTACAATAGAGAAATATGTGGCAGCTGAATTCTGAGATAACGTACCTGATTTACCACCACCTCTTGGGGCACGAAGCATGAATAACTTTAAATCTTCAAGGAGACTAACGTTTATCTTTTTAAATGGAATAGGTTTGCCTTTTGAGTATATACTGAGCAATTCGCCAACACGTGTCCAATTGACTATAATGGAATTGGAACTATTGGGATGACATTTATAGATGATATTCTTGAAGTATTCAATGAAATCCTGCTCTGAACGTTCGTTTTGAGCAATGATTTCTTCTTCTCGGTCTGAATAGATCACAGCTGTATCATATTCCTGTTGTCGCATAGCTCTGACCTTATCAGCATAGATACATGATTCCTTGTCCAATTGTGAACTACATTGGATTACTCCGTTGGCATCACGTTTGGGCTTATAACAGAAATTACCATTCACATCAACTTTGGTTACCGATGAGTAATCCCATAGGGGAGTTGTGATGGTACGGTTTACTGCCTCAATGATTCGTCCAGGCTTATTACTACCTGGTTTACGTACTGGGTATGACTCAACTACGAGATACCATTTTTCTTCACCATATTCTGATTTACGGAGTTTAACCGTGACTTTTGTATGTAATAAAGGTTTTCTCATTATTCTACAGATTTATATAAGTTATCAATTTCTTCTTTGGGAACATAAACATAGTTACCGATTTGACGGGAGGGAATAGAATATTTTCTGACGTTTGCCCATACGGAGCTATCATCCAATTGGTACTTTTCACAGATTTCTCCAATAGTGTAACAGTCTTCGGGTTCTAGGCTATATAGTTTTTTTCCTTTGACCACTGGGGCGTTTTTCAAATCTCTTCTGTAATGGAAAAGCAAGTCAAGTTCAGAGCGTTTGAATCTAGTTAGACGCTCTCCTAAATTAATACTAGGGATTTTTCCTAATCTTGCAAGTCGATACAATGTACTTCGCTCAATACCATATAATGCAACGACTTGTTTGGCTGTTAGATACTCACGGATATCAGGCACATTCTGAGCATATGCAACAAATAAGGCTTCCTTTTTCTCTGCATCCTTCTTTCTCTTATATGCTACCTTGCTACACTTTGTTGAGCAGTATATACTATCAAGAGTCTTGATAATAAACACTTTGCCGCAAATTGGGCACTTTCTTTTAATTTCAATTCCTAATGCTGGCATGTTTTCTACTTTTAAGTTTTACTGAGTCTTTTTTAGATGAATAAGTATGTTTATGTTCAACCTTATCTACCATTTTGTCTTGTGTAACGATATGTAGCAAAAAAGCCGTAAAAAAGGGCATAATAAGCACATAGAAAACATGAGCCTATAAAAAGCAAATAGCGTGTAACTCATTGAGCTACACGCTATTTTATAGTGTTTTAGTATGTCTTTACTTACATGCCTCATTTGACTTCCTCGAAAATAAACCATATTGAATATCAATGTATTACATAGTATATGGTACAAATATGACATACTTGTAGACATAGAATACATATTGTTTCATTAGGAATATCAATACAATATTAGAAGTGAATACCACTTCAATATTTGTGAAGCACACAATCAATTACGACTTAATAACACATCACCTGAGACTATTTTTTCTATATAATGGGGTACACTTGCTAATATTGAATTAAAAATTCTTTTCTTTCGAATAAAAGTCGTATCTTTGCCATAAATTGTCAAGACAATATTCAGAATTATGTTGTTTACAGAAAAAATTAAAGATTTACGGTTGCATAGTCAACTACCACAAAGAAAGTTGGCGGCTGCATTAGATATAGACACGGCAACCTATTGCAAAATAGAAAAAGGCGAACGAAAAGCTCGAAAAGAACAAGTTGAACTATTGGCCTCCGTCTTTGAGATTGACAAGAAAGAGTTGTTGGCTCTATGGTTGGCAGACAAAGTTACGGATCTTGTTTCCGACAATGGGCAAATTGCTCGTAATGCCCTCTCCTTAGCTGTAGAAAATTTAGAATACAAAGAACAAAATGAAAAATTCAAAAGCATATAAACTCCCTGAAGAAATAGAAGAGGCTATTGTTGCCGAAAGTCGTTCTTCATATGGTCTACATACATACGTCAGCTTATTTAGCAGTGCTGGCGTGGGATGTTATGGCTTTAAGGAAGAGGGCTTTTACTGTGTTGCAACTGTAGAATTACTTGAAAAGCGTCTTAAAATACAATCCTATAACAACAAATGTGTCTACAAGAGTGGGTATATTTGTGGAGATATGACGACACAGGAGACAAAGGATAAGGTATTTGCAGAATTGGAAATGTGGGAAAAGGGCTTTCATGTTACTGATTTAGATGTACTTATTGCCACTCCTCCATGTCAAGGTATGTCTGTTGCTAATCATAAGAAAAAGAAAGATGAGATAATAAGAAATTCCTTAGTTGTCGAGTCTATAAAAATGGTTCATCAGATAAAGCCAAAATTCTTTATCTTTGAGAATGTACGAGCATTTTTGACATCTGTATGCACTGATGTTGATGGCAATGCAAAAAGCATAAAAGAAGCGATAGAAATGAACCTTGGTGGATTATACAATATCCTGTATAAAGTTGTAAACTTTAAGGATTACGGAAATCCATCAAGCCGTACTCGTACACTTGTAATTGGAGTAAGAAAGGACATTAAGGAGATAACTCCATGTGATGTTTTCCCTGACAAGCAACCAGAGAGAACACTTAGAGAAGTGATTGGGCATCTTCCATCTTTGAAGAAAATGGGAGAAATTTCTGAGAATGACATATATCATAATTTCAGAAAATACAATCCGAAAATGGAAGCATGGATTTCTGATATTAAAGAGGGACAATCAGCGTTTGACAATACAGACATTAATCGCATTCCGCATACGGTTAAAAATGGAGTTGTTGTATATAACGCCCAAAAGAATGGCGACAAGTACACTCGCCAATATTGGGATAAGGTTGCCCCATGCATACATACGCGGAATGATATCATGGCAAGTCAAAATACTGTTCATCCTGTAGATAATAGGGTGTTTAGTATTAGAGAAGTTATGCTTATGATGTCTGTGCCAGAGTCGTTCAATTGGTCTGACATTCCATTTGAGAAACTCAATGCTTTAACACCTAAAGAAAAAGAAGCATTCCTTAAAAAAGAGGAAATGAATATTCGCCAAACTTTGGGCGAAGCTGTGCCAACCATCATTTTCAGACAGATAGCCAATAAGATACGTAGAGTCTTGTGCAAGCCGACATTGACTGAACAAGATGCGAAAGGCATAATCGAGCGAAGAAAACTTACAGACATTGACAACTTGCTAAGGTTTATCAGAACTAACAATTCATACAAGTTCGCTGAGTTATCCAAAATAGCAGAATTGGCAAATGCTCAAAGAGAAAATAATGCTGCGTACTATACAAGGCAAGATACCTGCTTCACTATTATAAGCAAACTTCCAGAAGCAAAAGAGTATACTACTCTTGATATTTTGGAGCCATCAGTAGGTGTGGGGAACTTTCTCCCAACTTTGATACAAAAGTATGCAGATGTACCAGTTGTAAACATTGATGTTGTGGATATTGACAAAAACAGCATAGCTATACTACAAGCTCTTGTTGACAAAATCAATATGCCACAAAATATACACATCAACTATATAGTGGCAGATTCTCTTCTATATAATTTTAGTAAAAAATATGATATTGTGATAGGGAATCCACCATATATGAAAATAACAAAAGACAAGAAACTTCTTGCTTTGTATAAGGAACAGGCTCAGAACAAAGACACAAACAATATCTTTGCATTCTTCATAGAAAAAATGATGAGTGTTGGAAATGTTGTGTCTCTGATAGTACCAAAGAGCCTAATAAATGCGCCAGAGTTCAATTTGACTAGATCAATAATGAGAGAAAAGCATATTGCCAATATTATTGACTTTGGCGAGAAAGGTTTTAAGGGTGTTAAAATAGAAACCATAAGTTTTGTCCTTGACACTCGAAAAGCTCCAGACATGACGACCATAGAGTCCTATATAACGGAAGATGTTAGATGTAGGCCACAAGACTACATTACTGATGACAAGTTCCCATATTGGCTCATTTATAGAAATTCGTCTTTCGATAAAGTAGCCGACAAGATTAACTTTAATGTATTTAAGGCATACAGAGACCGAGTTATAACAAAAGCTCGTACAAAAGCAAGCGGACGCATTCGGGTTCTGAAATCACGCAATATCGGGAATAATAAAATCATTAACATTGCAGACTATGACAGTTATATTGATGATTTGGACGGACTTGATGTCGCAAAATATATGAATCAAGAGTGCATTCTACTACCGAATTTGACTTACAATCCAAGAGCTTGCTTTATGCCAAGTAATTGTATCGCTGATGGTTCAGTAGCAATACTTACGACAATAGACCCGTCTGTAAACATTACGGAAGACGATTTGGCATTTTACGCAACAGACGAATTCTCAAATTTCTATTCTGTTGCAAGAAATCGTGGAACTCGTTCTTTGAATATAGATAACAATTCTGTTTTCTTTTTTGGAACATTAAAACAGCATAACATATGAGAATAGAAGATATACAAGAGCATCTTGACAAATACAACGACTATGATATAAGACAGAACAAGAACTGTCGATTCGTTGACCAAAAGTGTACCCCAGATGTAGTTTGCTTCATTGCAGACTGCATTCTGAGCACCGACTGTACAACAAAGGCATTCACTGTAAGCGATTTGTGGAAGACACAATTCTTTATTGAAAATACAAGAATTGTGTTTCATAAGCCGTATGCAGACAACGAGTCTGCCCATAATGAATATGACAAGGTTCTGGCTCAACCATTGAAACTTTTGGCTTATGCCCACGTACTTGAACTTGACGATTCACAACGTCATTTGGTATTCTGTGTAAATAATATGGAAATGTTGGAGTACATTGCTTCTCGTGAAAGGAATGCATTCAACTTTCTACAAGTGTTCTTTCGTAAAGTCGTTTCAGCAAGCGGTATTGAACGTTTCTTCAGAGAATACAAAGAGAGTTGCACTAATGCCACAAAAGGTGAAATCAGAGCGGCTAAGAACACTTTGTATGACAAGTATCATCGTTTCATTAGTGCAAACACTCCTACGAAGTCAAAACTTGACACTACCAGAATGCTTCACAAAGTACTGAATGTGTTTGCATATTCAGAAATGATGCCTGGAAGCAATTGCAAGCTGCAAGACTGGGGAGACTTGATGTATAACAAAGTGAATTGGCGTGATGAATATACCGGGAAAGAGAAAATCCAAACACGAAATGAAGCTAAGGCACATGAAACTGACGATATAAATATAAATTTCTACATAGATTATCAGGTTAATAAAGCGATTAAGAATGTCAAGCGTCAGCAAGGAGACACAAGTGAAGTTCATGATGAATTGGCTACAGGTATTGCAACAGAAGTTCACCATATATTCCCTAAATCACAGTTCCCGATGATTGCCTCATATTACGAGAATTTGATATTGTTGACAAGTAGCCAACACAGGCAAAAAGCGCACCCAAAAGGCAACACACAGGTAGTGGATAGAGACTATCAGTTGACTTGTCTCATGGCAAAATCTCAGACGATAGAAGCCTCTCTCAATGAGGGTAATAACTTCTATCGCAAGGAATCTTTCATCTATGTGGTAAATACCGGATTGGACGAACACATAGAAGAGACCATTTCTTTTGTGGATATACGAAAGTTCCTTGTGAATAAGTATTTGGAGTTTTAATTGTACTTTCCAATAAACATATAGATTTAATAGCAATGTCTCGCATTAAAATCTCAGAATTAAAAATTATCGTTGCTTCAAAGATTTTACAGCACACTTTGAAGAAAGATTCATTGTTCTAATAGGTAGGGGTGATTCTGGCAAATCATCCTTGTTAAAAGCTATTGAAGCCTTATTGAGTCCATTATGGAATTACTCTTTTTCTGATTGGGACTTTTATAATGGAGACATTGAGGCTCCTATCCAAATAGAAGCAGATATTGCAGATTTACCAGAAGAACTATTTGATTTGGATAGCATTGGATTTTCATACAAGCTGAAACGGAAATCTGGTGAAATTTCAACAAATATCGAGCAAGAGGAAGATGGCGATGAGC
>NZ_JBCNZM010000133.1:0-13389 GCF_040227615.1 Bacteroides sp. RTP31139st1_H2_RTP31139_211217
AGAAATAGAGCGTCTCGCCAATGATTGGGTCAACAGCCTGACCGCCGATAAGTCCTGTTATAAATTCAGGCTTCAACAAACCATTTACACGGAGGCTGAACCTGACATCAATCAGCATTTCATCGTTGTGAAACTTCATTACGAGTTCTTCGGCAGCGATGATGCGCCTCTGAATATCAAATAAATTGTAGAACATTAAATACGAATAAGTTATGGCAGTTTTATCATGGGGTAAATGTAAGATTGAAACAACCCCGTCAACAAATGGCGCACCCACCACCCCGGAATCTTGGGAAGCCCTTGACACGCCGAAAGAAGACACAACAAAAATCACCCCCACGGCGGGAACTGAGAAGACCGCCACAGAGGAGGGCGGCGAACTTGTTGATGTCCGTTACGGGAAGAATACTTATACGCTTGAATTTGACCTGTTTGTCAAGAAAGGCGGGGAACGCCCGTTTGAAGACAATGACGGGTTAATCGCAGGAGAACATGCTTTCCGCATAACTCCCGAAGACGAAGAATGCGAGGGCGCACAGATTGACCGTTCCGTGGTTCGTTGTGATGAAAGCTATTCAACCGCTGACGGTAAAATGCTTCATTACGTTGCACGTTGCCTGAAACCCAAGACAGGCAAGACCGTGAAGCCTTATACAAAGCCCAAAGGGTAAGCGCAATAAGAAAACTTTCAGCGGGGTTGATACACTGGTTTATCCGCCGTGAAGCCTGAACGCCTTTCCCGGTTGCATGTCGGTTCGATTCCGACCCCCGTCTCTAATCATAACTTAGAAATTCGTCAGATATGAATAAGACAATAGAACAAACGGTTGCTGAAACCATCCTTGAACAGCCTTTTGAAGTCAAGGTAGGCGAAAAGTCATATCAGGTTGCCCCCGCAAGTACGGCAACCCTCATACTTGTTTCAGAAGCGATTTCACAACTCCCACATATTGCCCTTGACACGGAGAAGGTCGTTGAAGAAACATTATCCATAGCGAAAGACTGCCGCATTCTCGGCGATATAGCGGCTATTCTCATTCTTGGCGCAAAGAGCATCACAGAAAAGAAAAAAGTTCCGCAAATCAAAGAGAAACGGTATCTGTGCGGGCTTATTCGCCGCCCATACACGATTGAAGTTGAAATTACCATTGACAAGAAAGCGGAGCTTGCAAAAGAACTTCTTGAAGATGTCTCCCCGAGAGAACTTAACCTGATTGTAAGCCAAATCTTATCAAGAATGCAGATAGCCGATTTTTTCGGGCTTACCACTTTCCTGACAGAACTCAATCTTCTTCATCCGAGGAAAGTGGAGAACTGAATGACAGCATTTGGGCTGTCATAGGCGGTTTTGCAAAAGGCTACGATCTGACCTTTGACTATGTTCTGTACAATATCAGCTATACGAACATGATAATGTACGGGGCTATTCTCCCGACATACGACAAAAAGAAAAATGACGGGAAAAAGGATGAAGAACAAAAAGTTATCAAGGCAGATGACCCGAGAAATAAGGAAGAAGTAAGGAAATTTTTTGAAACCTGTGATTAAAGGCAGAAACAATGAACAACGATAAAGGAAGACTGAATTACGGTGTCGGGCTTGACAACTCCCAGTTAAGGGTAGGCGCAGCCGAATCACGGCGTTTGCTCCAAGGTATAGGGCAAACAGCGGTTGACGAAGGTGCAAGGATTGACGATTCATTCAAAAGAATCGGCAGAACTGTCGCTGGTGTGTTTGCCGTGTCTCAGATAAAAGATTTCATCACGCACGTTGCGACTGTCCGTGGAGAATTCCAACAGCTTGAAATCGCTTTCAAAACCATGCTCGGCTCTGCGGGTCAGGCAGATGTTTTGATGACCCAGCTTGTCAAGACAGCCGCCACAACTCCGTTCGGTCTGAAAGACATCGGTCAAGCCGCAAAACAGCTTCTTGCCTACGGTGTCGCCGCAAATGACGTGAACAGCACTTTGATACGCCTCGGGGACATCGCCGCCGGGCTTTCAATCCCTATCAATGACCTTGCCTATCTGTACGGAACAACAATGGTTCAAGGACGTTTGTACACGGCTGACCTTAATCAATTTTTGGGGCGTGGCATTCCTCTTATGGAAGAACTTGCGAAACAGTTCGGCGTAGCAGAAAATCAGGTCAAACAACTTGTTGAAGACGGAAAAGTAGGATTTCCCGAAGTTCAGAAAGCCATTGAGAACCTGACCAACGAGGGCAGTAAATTCGGCGGTCTTATGGAAGCTCAGTCAAAAACAATCACGGGGCAGATTTCAAACATTGAGGACGCAATCGACACAATGTTCAATGCCATAGGTCAGTCGCAGGAGGGGGTAATAAACACCTCTCTTGGTCTTGTCTCAACCCTGATTGAGAACTGGGAAACAGTCGGTAACATCCTTTTGACAATCATCGCTACATACGGGGCATATAAAGCCGCCGTTATCGCTGTCGCAGCCGCACATAAATTGATGAACATTTGGGGAACTGTTAGTGCTTTTCTGTCTCTAACAACCTCTATACGTTCAGCCAAAGACGCTATGTTGCTTTTCAACATGGCTGTAAAAGCAAATCCGCTTGGTTTGGTTCTGTCTGTTCTTGCAGCCGCCGTGACAGCTTTCCTTGCTTTCAGAAAATCAACGGACGAAGCCGCTGACGCTCTGAAAAAGGAACGTGAGGAAGCCGAGGCGTTCAACAAACAGGTTAGCGAATCAGCGGGCAAAGCCATTTCAACGTATAAACGTCTTCAAGACGAATACAAGAAATGCAAGTCAGCCCATGAAAAGCGTGAGTGGATAAAAGAAAGTCAGGCGAAGTTCAAAGAACTGGGAATTGCCGTCAACAGCGTCAATGATGCTGAAAACATCTTTGTCAAGAACACTTCCTTGATGATGAAAGCCTTTCAGAAACGTGCGGAAGCCGCCGCATGGCAATCCCGTCTTGATGAAGCCTACGCAAAGAGGGTTGAACGCCAAATGGCTCTTGAAGACCAAATGGATAAGATTCAGGCGGGAAGCAAAGTGCCGGGATATTCACACACGACACAAGGAGGCTATGAATACGTTGACCGCAGCGGAGCATGGGTTTACACCGAGGCGGGTGCGAGAAAAGCCCGTGAAGCGTTCAAACAGACAATCGCCAATGACCCTGTTCTGAACGAAATAGACGCCCGTATAAACAAGTATGCCGAGAAAATGACCTCTGTTTCATCTGACTTTCAAAAACTGTTTGAACAAGCGGGTACAAGCCAGAAAACAACGCAGGAAAAGAACGAGGAAAAGAGATTCGCTAAAGAACAGCAGAAAATCGCCGATGAAACAGCCCAACGCACGGCTAAAATCAAGGAGTATTCAGCAAAGGTTTCAGAAGCAGTTTCACAAGCCGAGATAGACATCCGTCAGGCTCAAATCAACGAACTTGAAGATGGTTATGAAAAGACCGTTGCGCAGGTGCAGTTGAATTATGACCGCCTTATCTCCGAGAACGATAAACGGGCGCAGAAAATGATTGAAGACCTGAAAGATAAAAAAGTGCTTGAATGGCTCAATCAGAACCCGAAAGCGACAAAGGAACAACAGCTTGAATACCGGGCTTCCTTGAACCTGACAACCGCTGACCTTTCTTCCGAGCAGCAAGCGATGTTAAAGTCTTATGCCGAAGTTGCAAGGCAGATTCAAGTCAAAGGTAACAAACAAGCCCTTGACGATATGATGAAAGACATTCTGACCTATGAACAGCAACGTGCGCAAATCGCCGAAGAATACGCCAAGAAGCGTGAAAGCCTATATGAAACGGATAAAGACGGGAATAAGAAACTCCGCAAGGGTGTCACACAAGGGAACGTGGATGAACTGAACCGTGCCGAAACAGAGGCGTATCAGAAAATTGATGAACAGTTCGCCCAACGTGAAGAAACATATAATGCTTGGTGTGAGAAGATAGCCGACATGACCCTTGAACAGTTGAAGCAGGTATTGGAGCAAGCGGAAAAGGAACTTGAAGAACTTGAAAAGAACGGAGGTTCTTCTGATAAGTTGTCCGTTGCCCGTGCAAAGGTATCAACGGCTAAAAAAGGAGTGGAAAAAGCGCAAGCGAAAAACGATGTCAGCCCCGATAAACGTTCAATCAAAGAGTGGGAAGATTTGTATAAAACGCTTCAAGAATGTGAACGGGAGTTTGAGAGTATCGGCGACACAGTTGGCGGCGTGGCAGGCGAAATCATTTCAACGGCTGGCAGCATTATGACCGCTTCTCTGTCAATGATAAACGGCATTGTTCAGCTCGTGAATATATCTGCAACCGGTATTAAGGGAACAGCGACAGCGGCGGCAACAGCCATTCAAACGGTAGAAAAGGCTTCTGTCATCCTGACTATCATATCGGCTGCAATGTCAATAGCAATGCAGATTGTAAACCTATTCAACAATGATGACAAGAAGCAAGAAGAAATTGAAGCCCTGCAGGACAGAATAGACCAACTTCAATGGGAACTTGACAATGCAGATATTGTGCGGTTACAAGAAAACAGCGGGAAAGCGGTTGAACGTGTGAAACGGGCTTTATCCGAGACTTACAAAGAACTCCTGAGAAACAAAATCGCTGTCAATGACGTAGCGGGGGCTTGGCGACTTCTGTTCAGCAACGTTTCAAACAACGCTGAACTGCTTCAAAAGACCGCTGAGAAACTCGCCACGGCGTATGCAAATATCGCTTACACGGCTGACAAGGCTCTCGGGGGTGAAAAATACAGTAACGCCCAAGAGCAGCTTAAAAACCTCGCCCAGCAGCAACTTCTTATTCAAGAACAAATCAGAAACGAAGAGGATAAGAAAGACACGGATCATGGCAAGATTGATGAATGGAACAGAAAAATTGAAGAACTCGGTTCACAAGCTGTCGCCATCATCAACGACATGGTAGAAGACATTATCGGTGGTTCAAGTTCAGATATAGCCAAAGAACTCGGAGACGCTTTTTTTGAAGCGTTTCAAGCGGGAGAAGATTACGCCGAGGCATGGGGCGATAAGGTCAAAGACATCGTGGCTGACGTGATGAAAAGAATGTTGGTTTCCAAGTTTCTTGAAGAACCTCTTGGGGAGATATTCGACAAGTACAAGGCTAAATGGTTCAAGGACGGTCAGTTTGTCGGTCTTGACGCTGTTATTCAATCTATGAGTGGTTTCGCTTCTGACCTGAACGCTGTTGGGGCTGATTTTGCCAAGATATGGGAAACCCTCCCTGAAAGCGTTAAATCAATGTTTGAAGTCACGGCAGATGCAACCCGTGAAGCCTCTCAAAAAGGTATTGCCACAGCTTCGCAAGAAAGTGTTGATGAATTGAACGGACGTGCGACAGCCATTCAGGGGCACACGTATTCAATCGCTGAGAACACGAAAATCATTCTTTCTGTCGTGAACATGATTTTACAGTCAGTATTGAACATTGAGAAACACACCGAAAACATGGCAGGACGCATTGAACGCATTGAAAGCTCAGTCAAAGAGACAAAAGATACAGTTAACGATTTCGCCTTGAAAGGCATAAAAATGATATAAGTATGGAAGACATTATTAGACAAGTTTACGCCCAATGGAGGGTTGCCAAAGAGCAAGCCCGGCAGGAGTGCGATAGCCGTTCCCTGCCAAATATGGCAGAGAAATACCGTATGTGTGATATGTTCAAAGGCACGGAAGATTTACAGAGCCTTATACGGCTGTTCACAAGCCCACAAGGTATGGAGTTCTGTATCAAACACCGTTTCCCGAATATAGCGACTTTCAGGCTGTTCAAGCCGTTCAACCCCGAGAAGTACGGTGTTTACATTGATGCGGGTATAATCACGCTGAGAAACCCGGAAAAAGCGGTTCTTATCGGGCGTACAAACGCAACGATAAACTGTGACACGCTTGAACGCCATGAAATTTTTCTTCTTCACGGGGCTAAAGCGTTCATCAACGCCTCGGGCTGGGCGGTTGTTTCCGTCAAGGGGTCAACGGGTTGCCAACAAATTCGTAACGTGTCAGGAAATGCGGTAATATTATGATGTCAGGACGATTTTACATAGACGGTAAGGATGCGTTCACAGAGTACGGCATCTATGTTCAGGAGGGGGGCTACAACGAACTTGTGGCGTTCCCGCCTCTGAAAGCGGTCACAAGCAACGACTGGCAGGAAGAAGACGGCATAGAACCTGACTTGTCAGAACCTACCTTGAACACGAAGGAATTTTCCTTAAAAATTGTTCTCTCAGGCATGGATTACCGTTGGGGAGGCTTCATAGAACGATTGTCAGACAAAGCCTATCATACGTTTGATTTCAGGGAGATAGGACGTACTTACCGCCTTCGTCTTGTGTCAAACCCTAACACGGATTTGGCAACGCTTCTCGGTTTCATCACGATAAAGCTTGCCGATGATTTCCCTTTGGACGGGTACACCTACAAAGAACCTGAAAGCACTGTTCCCGGCTCTGATTATTATGAACTTGACGGGAAACCGTTCTCAGTTTATGGGGTTCATGTGTTGGAGGGAACGCTTAATGAAATAGAGAAATCGCCGAATGTCAAGACCAGCCTCCTGCGCAATATCAACAAATTGAACGGGGCTTTGTATGACGGGGAAAAAGTGACCTATAAGGCAAAGGACGTAAAGATAAACTGCCTTATGAAAGCCGCCTCACTGACTGAACTGTGGCGCAACTATAACGCTCTGTTGTATGACCTTGTGCGTCCTGAACAACGGCTGTTATACTCTGATGAAACGGGATATGAATACCCCTGCCATTATAAAAGCTGTTCCGTGTCCGAGTTTTACGCCTCTGATAAAATATGGCTCAAATTTACCGTTACCGTATGCTTCATTTCATTCAGGCTTGAAGACGATGAATTTGTGCTTGCCACGGAAACACGGGATTTGGTTGTGACAGAAGACGGGGAGTTTGCGATTGACTTACGAAAAAGAATATGACATTATGGGATTGAAAAGAATTAAAATCAGCGAATTAACCCTTTCCGACAATCTGAAAGGATTATACACTATCGGCGTTAAGCTGATAAATGGGGTTCAAACGAGCGTCAAGGTCAGTCTGGAACACATTCAGACCGCCTATGAAAATGCCGTAGCCGCAACGAAAAAAGCCGAGACAGCCGCCAATAGTGCGAACACCGCAGCGGGTTCAGCCAACAGTGCCGCTTCCTCTGCCAACAGTGCGGCTACGAAAGCAAACACGGCGGCGGGAAACGCTGACAAGGCAACCGCAGCAGCAAATACCGCCACAACCAACGCAAACAATGCGGCAACAAAGGCAAATACCGCCGCTTCCAATGCGGACAAAGCCCGTGAAGATTTAGAAGAGATAAAGGAAGCCGCCGTGACCGCCACCAACTCAGCCAACAGTGCCGCTTCCTCTGCAAACAATGCCGCAACGAAAGCTAATAAGGCGGCGGGGAACGCTGACACGCAAGCTGACCGGGCAAAGGAACAGGCTGACAACCCGCCCAAAATGGGAGACAATGGAAATTGGTGGAAATGGGATGAAGCTCAGAAAAAGTATGTCGATACAGGTGTGCTCGCAAAAGGCGGCGTGCTGTACCCGACATTCAGCATAGACGATGATGACATGATTCTATACATGGAATTTGAAGATGAAGTAAGCGACAAACTTATCAAGTTTGATGAACAGACGGGAGAACTTTATTTGAATGTTGGATAACTTAAAGTTACACGAATATGACAAAGATACCTTTAGGGAAAGTGGCGTTTACGGACGCAGGTTCTTATAACGCCGGAAAGACTTACAAGCGGTTTGACTTTGTTGACACGGAAGACAGTTCCTATTTGTCGTTACAAGACAATAACAAGGGACACGCCATCACTGAAACCGCTTGGTGGAAATGCCTCGCACGGGGCACAAAAGCCACAGAAGCCGCAAAAAAAGCCAACGATGCGGCAGCATTGGCAAACGAAAAAGCTATGGCGGCAGATACGGCGGCAGGGCGTGTGAATGCTGCAATAACGCAAGCCAATACCGCTGCCACAAACGCTCAACAACAAGCGTCAGCCGCAGGAGAAGCGGCGGCAGAAGCAACGGAAAGTGTGGCTGAAATGAACGCCGCCCTCGCCCGTTTGGAAGAATTGGAGCAGACAATCACGGCTAAAGACCGTAAACAGCCAACGGGAATGACATTAGAGTTTCCTAAGAAAATAACCAAAGGGAACAAAGACATTCTGAGAGTAACAGCTACCCTATCCCCGGCGGGAACGGGTAACAATGTCCTTTTCTTGGGCGATGACAAAGCGGTTTCCGTTGCCCCTGACGGTTTTCTGACCGTGAACAGTGTCGGCATAAGCAAAATACACGTCATCCCGACAGAAAACACAAGCATTTATCGAACCATTGATATTGAAGTCGTTCCGCAGTCTGTCAGGCTTTGTACAAAATCAACTTTGCGCCTGACCGCAAATGGCAAATTCAGGTTCAATTAAAATAATTTTTCAACAAATAAAACTTTTAAATTATGGCACTATCAACAGATGAAGAAAACAAAGTAAGGGAAATCATTGAAGCGTTCACAAACGGAAAACGATTGAGTGACCTGCCTGACGTTTCAGGCGACAACCCGTTCAAACTGTTATGTGAAGTATTGGAAGACGGGGAAAGCAAGAAAGCGGCTCTCGCAGCCATGTTGCCCTACATGGAAGAAAACTGTATGTACGGCATTGAATATGATGTCACGGTATCATCCCCTGACGTTACCCGTATCGGTAATATGTCACTTCATAAATCCCTACCCGTACACAACCGCATGAAAGGCTGTCTTCTTGATGACAACGGGAACGTGGTTGAATATCTCAACCCATCGGATTGGACGGGTCAGACCCGTGACGGCTCACGTGGGCAAGTCATGGTTGAACTGCCGATGTAGTATCGCAAGTTTGAAACAGAGGGTAACAAACGCCGTGTGAAGTTCTCTGAATACCCTCTGCCCGGCTATCATCAAGTGAAGAAGAAATACGTTTCGGCTTATGAGGCTTCCGTACAGCGTTCAACAACCAAACTATGTTCAGTTGTGAATGACGGTGCGGATTACAGGGGCGGTGGCAATCAGTCAGATTGGGACAACACATACCGTTCCGTACTTGGAAGACCCGCAACGTCTATTTCACGTACCAACTTCCGAGCCTACGCCCGGAAAAGAAAGCCGTCAACAAAAGAATGGAACTGTATGACATACGACATTCAGAAAGACATTTATTGGCTGTTTGCCGTTGAATACGCCACACTCAACTCACAAAAGGCGTACAACGCCGCAAAAGACAACAACGGCTATGCACAAGGCGGTCTCGGAGACGGGGTTACAACACTTGACAGCGGCAAATGGAACACGTTCAACGGTTATTATCCTTTTATCCCTTGTGGCTATACGGATGAACTCGGCAACGGAACAGGCGAAAAAGAATATACCATGCCCACTGAATATGACACTTCTTCAAAGAAAGTCAAAGTGTGCCGTTATCGTGGTATCGAAAACCCGTTTGGGCATATTTGGCAGTGGACGGACGGTATCAACATTCAAATACAGTCAGCCGCCGCAGGAGGGTTGAGCAAAGTTTTTGTCACTGATGACCCCGAGAAGTTCAATGACAGCAATTATACGGGTTATTCCCATGTCGGCAATGAAGCCCGCACGGAGGCTTATGTGAAGTCAGTCATTTTCGGAGAGGGAGGCGAAATCATCCCTGATGTTGTCGGGGGCGGTTCTACGACTTATTTCTGTGATTACCACTATACCAACATACCAAGTTCAGGCGAAGTGTTACGTGGTGTCCTGTTCGGCGGTTGCGCGAATAGCAGTGCGAATGCGGGTCTCGCCTATGCGCGCTCGTCTTCCGCCCCCTCGTCTGCGACTGCGCACTTCGGTTCTCGCCTTTGCTTTATCCCCACGCCAGCGTAACACGCTTTGAGTGATAACCTTTTCCCTGCCTCTTTGTGGGGCAGGGTTCAAATAATAACAGTATAAAACAATGATTGAAGAAATGAACAACATACCAAAAGAAGATAACGGAAGCCTCGCTTTCCTTAATATCCCGAGAGATGAAAACAGCAGGAGTTTCAATTGTGATGAAACGACACAATCAAAACTCGTAAACACCACGTTTTGGGTGGTTGATTTCATTGAAGAAGTTCCTACAAGGTTCAGCAAGGCTAAGGGTGTCAAGGGTCAGACGCTTGTAAAAATCAAGCCATCCAAAGACAGTTTGGAATCAGATGCCAAGAAATTTTTCACGGGTTCATCCGATATTCTTTATGTCTTGAAGAAAATCAAAGAAATGAATAAGTTTCCCCGAAAGGTTACTTTGAGAGGGAACGGAAACAGGTATTATTTTGAATGAGAACACAATGAGATAACAAAATAAAAGGTGGGTCATTCTTGTGGTGTCCTGTTCAGCGGTAACGCGAATAACAGTGCGAATGCAGGTCTCGCCTATGCGAACTCGAATAACACCCCCTCGAATACGAATGCGAACATCGGTTCTCACCTATGCTTTAAAATTGGTTTTGACAATATGAAACAAAATAAAAGAATGACAGCCTTGCCACTTGGCAAAAGATTTCAAGCAAACCTCCTAAAAGTGTTGGTAGGAACGCCTGTTGTATGGGCTACCGAAAACTCTGACTAAGAAAAGCAAAGCAGAAGTATGAAAAGAATAGGAAACTTATATAAGACCATAATCTCCGTTGAGAACTTGCGGGAAGCTGACAGAAAGGCTCTCAAGGGTAAAACGCACACATACGGGGTCAGGGTTCACGACAAGAACCGTGAAGCGAATATTCTTGCCTTACATGAAGCCTTGCTGACAAAGACGTTCAAAACCTCTCCTTATGATGTCTTCACGATTTTTGAACCAAAGGAAAGGCTTATTTTCCGTCTTCCGTACTATCCCGACAGAATAGTACATCACGCAATTATGAATGTTCTTGAACCGATATGGGTCAAAACATTCACGCACAATACTTATTCTTGTGTCAAGAAACGTGGTATAGAGGGGTGCGCCCATCAAGTTGACAAGATAATAAAGGAGTTTGAGGGAAAGCCCTTATATTGCCTGAAAATTGACATCAAGAAGTATTATCCCTCAATCAGTCACAATGTGATGAAAAGACTGATACGCCGTAAAATCAAGGACGCTGACCTGTTGTGGCTTCTTGACGAAATCATAGACAGCGCACAAGGTCTTCCAATCGGGAACTATCTCTCACAATATCTCGCAAACCTGTATTTATGCTATTTCATGCATTGGGTAAACGAGTGTTTGCCGGAACTTGTCAGAAAGGCTTTGAACCTGAAAGAAAAGCCATATATCAAAGCGATTGAATACGCTGACGATATACCGTTCTTGGCTGAAAGCAAGGACGTTCTTCATCAGGTTTTCAAGTTCATAAAAGAATATATCGAGGAAGAACTTGAACTAAGTATTAAAGGCAATTATCAGATATTCCCTATCGCAAAGAACCGTTATGACAAACATGGGCGTGCGCTTGATTATGTCGGTTATTTGTTCTTTCGGAAACAGAAACTTATCCGCAAGAGCATTAAGAAGAATTTCTGCCATACCGTCTCACGGCTAAACCGCCGCAAACCTCCGCTTGACGCAAAGGCTTATAAGCAGGCTGTCGCCCCGTGGCTCGGTTGGGCGAAACATAGTGATAGTAAACATTTATTAAAAACAATCATTAAACCGTGTTATTATGATAGCATTTTATGACAATCAGCCGACCAAATTGGAGGCTGTCGGAAACGGAAGTTACGTTTACCGCTTCAACATTCAGAAAGTTGAAAAACCCGCCACCGTTGAACCAAGCGAACTCGCTTCTGACGATGAAGCCCCGGTTCAGGAACAATGGAAATGTGAAGAAGTTACCGTGTGGGCTCCGCTTTCTTCAAACAAGATAACTGAAACAGTTATCACGGAGAAATGGGACAACAACCGGGAACAAAAACTTGTGAATGAGTTCAACGCAGCGAACCTCGGTATGATTGGAGGGGCGAAGTCAAGCGAGGAAGCCAAGGCAAAGATTGAGGCATACAAAGCCTATCTATCCGAACGTGCTACCCTGAAAGCGCAAGTGGATGCAGACTGCCTTGAATACGGTATTCTGTAACTTGTAAAAACCGCTTCCCGTCACGTTATTCAAACATAAAATGTGACGGGAAGAATGGTTATTCTTGAAAAAGCCTTTTTTAGCCCCGTAGAACGCTCAAAAAGTGATTACAATATAATCACACCATTTTAAAAAGAAAGTTCAACCACGGGGAAATTCGGGAAAAATAACTCAAAGTTTTTAGTAGTATGATAATTTACAATAATGCCGGAAGCAAGGTTCTTGAAATCGAGGTTGACGATAACAGTTACCGCAATAGGGCTGTCATGGGAGACCATAGTTTAACGTTGTATTATTCGCTCCCTGAACACGTTGAAATCCCAGTAGGCTCTTACTGTGAGTTTCAAGGCGAAACGTTCACGCTCAAACGCCCGGAGAATTTCAAGATGAAACATAAAAGATTGTTTGAATACACGGTGCTTTTTGACCCGCCCGAAGCAAACGCAAAAGTTTGGAAATTCAGAAACCCGGTTGACGGACGTTTGAAATTTTCGTTGACTGCAAAGCCACATGAACATCTTCAAATGTTTGTTGACAATATGAACCGCCGTGACAAAGGATGGATGGTTGGCGAATGTATTGACGGTGTTGAAACCCTGATTGCCTATGACCATGATTTTTGTATTGACGCTCTAACCCGCATGGCTTCAACGTTCAAGACAGAATACGAGTTTACGGGAAAACGTGTGTCATTACGTAAGATTGAATACAACAAAAGTAACCCCCTCCCGCTGTCTTATGGATGTGGCAACGGGTTCAAGCCGGGTGTCGGACGTTCAAATACGGGAGACAACCCGCCAACGGAAATTTTGTTCGTTCAAGGCGGTACGGACAATATAGACCCGTCAAAATACGGTTCTTCCGAGCTTCTTCTTCCCAAGAACCAAACACTCGCTTATGACGGCGAACATTTTGAAGATGAAGACGGCTTCATAGCCAAGAACGCCCGCCGTTATGTCGTTGATGAAGCAGGGCTTTCAATACGCCGTGATGACAAACAACTGTCATCACTCGCCGAAGATAGTCTTGACTGTTCTGAGATTTACCCGAAACGTGTCGGTACGGTCAACACGGTTGTAGTTGTTGATGAGAAAAACAACTTTTATGACATTGTTGACACGTCAATCCCATCTTCACTGAATTATGAAGAATGCTTGATAGAGGGGGAAACTATGACCGTTGTTTTTCAGACGGGTATGCTTGCCGGACGGGAGTTTGAG
>NZ_JBCNZM010000134.1:0-13387 GCF_040227615.1 Bacteroides sp. RTP31139st1_H2_RTP31139_211217
TACTGATATCGGTTATAAAAAGAAAAAGCGTCTAGCTAAATCAGGAAAAGACAGTCTGCTCTGTCTATAACCGTTATCCCCGGAGAAAAAATCTTGTTTCTTTGGGGATAATTCTTTTTTGTCCGGAGAGATTTTTTCAACCTATATCTATATCTTTGCGGCCACATTAGGTATGGAAAAGAATTCATTGAAATATACGGGTCTGTTGGCGTTTATCGTATGGGGTGCATTGTTGCTGATGCATCTGTTGCCAAGTATTACGATGGGTGGCCGTGTGCTGAGGCGTGTGGATATCTTGGGGGACGTGCGTCGTCCTTCCAAGCCGGTGAGTGAGCCGGACAGCCTGCTGCCTCCGCCCCCGAAGGTGAAGCCCGCCTTTGTGGACACCTGCCGTGCGGGCATGACGTGCATTGAAGATTACAGCGATTCTACCATGCGTGGCATGACGCGGTTCTATCAGGCGCTCGACGAGCTTGCCAAAGCACCCCGTCCGGTTCGTATCGCCTACTTCGGCGACTCCTTTATCGAAGCGGATATTCTGACGGCTGATTTACGCGAGATGCTTCAGCAGAAATATGGCGGTTGCGGAGTAGGTTTTGTCACCATTACGTCCATGACCAGTGGCTTCCGTCCTACAGTGCGTCATTCCTTCAGCGGATGGCAGAGTCATTCTGTCATGGACTCCGTGTTCTTTGACCGTAGCAAGCTGGGAGTCTCCGGACATTACTTTATTCCGAATACCGGTGCTTATGTGGAACTGCGGGGGCAGAAGAACTATGCCTCCCGTCTGGATACTTGCCAGCGTGCCAGTATTTTTTTCTATAACCGTGGCACAACCACCCTTTCTGTCCGCGTCAATCGTGGCGAAGCAACTACCGAGACTTTTGAGCCGATTGATGATTTGCAGGAGATGACGGTAGAGGGAAATATCGGTTCTGTCCGTTGGACGGTGGAAAGTGCGGACTCCACCTTGTTTTATGGCCTTGCCATGGACGGTACTTCCGGCATTGTGCTGGATAACTTCTCACTGCGTGGCAGCTCCGGCCTCTCCCTCCGTTCTGTTCCCGTGTGGATGATGCGCGAGTTCAACGAGCAGCGACCCTACGACCTGATAATCCTGCAATACGGCTTGAATGTGGCCACCGAGCGCGGACGCAATTACGATAGGTACATTGCAGGTATGCAGACAACGGTGGAACATCTCAAGGAAGCCTTTCCGCAAGCTGCCATCCTTGTGGTCAGCGTGGGCGACCGTGACTATAAGACCGAAGAAGGGGAGCTGCGTACCATGCCCGGTATCAAGAATCTGGTTCGTTATCAACAGAATTTGGCGGCGGATGAGGCTGTCGCTTTCTGGAACATGTTCGAGGCTATGGGTGGGGAAGGCAGTATGGCAGAGATGGTGCATGCCAAGCCGTCACTGGCCAATTATGATTATACGCACATCAACTTCCGTGGTGGAAAGTATCTTGCGGGATTGCTTTATGAGTCTTTGATTTATGGTAAGGAACAGTATGACAGAAGGAGGGCCTACTATGAAGAGGAGCCATAAGGAGGATTCACGATTGTACGATTTACGATGTACGATTTGCTGCGCGGTGCTGGTGCTGATTGCGGCGATAGGGCCGCTCCATGCACAAGATGTATTGCCGGGCAGCCTTTCGTGTCATGTCGGCGGAACGGATTGTGATACTCTCTGCCTCTATTCCCAACGTACGGATACGGTGTCTGTCCCTTTGATAACTTTTCCCGCCGCATTCCGGCAAATGAAGGAGAATGTACTTACCGACAGTCTGGGTATTCTTAATCCTTTCTGGGAGAAGTTGCGTCTGTCTCGGCTGGGCGCTTCCGCTGATACGCTTCGCATCGTACATGTGGGCGACAGCCATATACGCGGCCATATCTTCCCCCGTACCACCGGTGCGTTGATGCAGGACACTTTCGGGGCAGTCTCTTATACCGATGTAGGTATCAACGGTGCATTTTGTACTACTTTCACCCGTCTGGACCGTATTGCTGATATTGCGGCTCTGCATCCCGACCTGCTTATTCTTTCCTTCGGGACGAACGAAAGCCATAACCGCCGTTACAATACAATGCTGCACTATCGCCAGATGGACGACCTTGTACGCATGCTTCGCGAGAAACTGCCGAATGTACCGATGTTGATGACCACTCCTCCGGGCTCTTACGAGAGTTTCCGGCAGCGTCGCCGTCGTCGGACCTATAAGATTAATCCGCGTACTGCCGTTGCCGTGCAGACCATCCGCCGCTATGCCGATGAAAACGGATTGGCGGTATGGGACATGTACGAAATACTTGGCGGTACCCACCGTGCCTGCCTCAACTGGCAGGAAGCCGGATTGATGCGTCCGGACCATGTACACTATTTGCCGGACGGTTACCGCCTGCAAGGCGAGCTGTTCTACCAGGCCTTGTTAAAAGCTTATAACGATTATGTGGAATATTGACGAATTTTTATCCGGATTGAATATAGACTTGGACCGTTTGCGCGATGTCTTCACTTATGACCCGCAAGCCCCGATGATATTCAGCAGTGGTATTTTCCTCTGGCTGTTTGTCGCTTTTATATTGGTTTATCTGTTGTTGCAACGCCGGACGACGGCGCGTTTGCTGTTTGTCACCTTGTTTTCCTATTACTTCTATTATAAAAGTAGTGGCACTTATTTCTTCCTGCTTGGACTGGTGACGGTCTGTGACTTTTTCATTGCACGCTTGATGGCACGCGAGGCTATTCCCTGGCTACGTAAGGCATGGGTTGTGTTGAGTCTGTTCATCAATTTGGGATTGTTGTGTTACTTCAAGTACACCAATTTTCTGGGCGAAACTTTTGCCTCGCTGACGGGAGGCACGTTCACGACAATGGATATTTTCCTTCCGGTGGGCATCTCTTTTTTCACTTTTCAGTCGTTGAGCTATACGATAGATGTGTACCGTCGCCAGATAACGCCTCTGACCAGTTTGTTGGATTATGCTTTTTATGTTTCTTTCTTTCCCCAGTTGGTGGCGGGTCCTATTGTACGTGCCCGTGATTTCATTCCGCAAATCCGCCGCCCGCTGTTTGTCTCCAATGAGATGTTCGGACGTGGAATCTTCCTCATCGTGAGTGGGCTCTTCAAGAAAGCGGTTATATCGGACTATATCAGCGTTAACTTTGTAGAGCGTATTTTTGATAATCCTACTCTTTATTCGGGGGTGGAGAATCTGATGGGTGTTTATGGCTATGCCTTGCAGATTTATTGCGACTTCTCCGGTTACAGTGATATGGCTATCGGCATTGCCTTGTTGCTGGGCTTCCATTTCAATATCAATTTCGATTCCCCTTATAAGTCCGCTTCCATTACGGAATTTTGGAGGCGGTGGCATATTTCGCTTTCCAGCTGGTTGCGCGATTACCTTTATATTTCTTTGGGAGGCAACCGGAAGGGGAAAATCCGCCAATATGCCAATCTCATCATTACCATGTTCCTGGGCGGCTTGTGGCATGGCGCTTCGTGGAATTTTGTACTTTGGGGAATGATGCATGGCGTTGCGCTTGCAGCCCATAAGTTCTGGATGACGCTTACCGGGCGTAAGAAGGGGACGGAGAGCCATGGCATCCACCGCTTCTTCGGAGTGCTTGTCACTTTCCATTTTGTTTGTTTCTGCTGGATATTCTTCCGTAATGCGGAGTTCTCCACATCAATGGATATGCTGAAGCAGATATTCACTACTTTCCGTCCGCAACTCTTCCCGCAGCTGGTAGAGGGTTATTGGGAAGTGTTTGCACTGATGGCATTGGGCTATCTGCTGCATTTTGTGCCCGACAGTTGGGAACGTGCTTGCACAAAAACAGTAATCCGCCTCCCCTTGTTGGGAAAGGCGGTACTGATGCTTGCTGTAATCTATCTGGTCATTCAGATGAAAAGTTCGGAGATACAGCCGTTTATCTATTTCCAGTTCTGATTACTTCTTCTCGGTCGCTGTGGAGTCTGCCTGCTGTCGGAAGGGTTCCCGGTAGTTGAGCCCGTCTCTCCGGTAGAGGCCGATGAGTCCGGCCAGTCGGGTAGTGAAGTTTGTATAATCTTTCTTTTCCAGTTGTGTCCATTGTACTTCGGCAAGGGCGGCCATACGGGGGAGAACCATATACTCTACCTGTTCGCTGGTCGGGATGTATTCTGTCCAAAGGTTGGCTTGTGTGCCGAGTATGTGCTTGGCTTGTTCTTCGGTCAGTGAGGCGGTAGGATTCAGACTGTATACTTTCTCCAATGGGACAAAGCCTCCGATGGCAAATGGTTCGTGCCGGGTATCCTCACTTTGGTAATAATCAAAGTAGCAATAGTCATTGGGTGTCATTATCACGTCGTGTCCCAGTTGGGCCGCCTTGATTCCTCCTGCCGAGCCACGCCATGACATAACAGTTGCGTTGGGGGCGACGTCGCCTTCCAGAATCTCATCCCAGCCGATAATCTGGCGTCCTTTACTATTGAGGAGCTTTTCGATACGTGTCATACAATAGCTCTGCAGACGGTCTTCGGCAGTATGGTTCTTGTCGGCTTTCAATTTTTCGGTTCTGATACGTGCCTGGCATTTGGGACACTTTTCCCAACGGGTGCGGGGAGCTTCGTCACCGCCGATGTGGATGTATTTGGAAGGGAATATGTCAATGATTTCGGCCATGACATCTTCGAGGAACTGCATGGACTTTTCGTTGCCGATGCACAGCACATCTTCGAATACGCCCCAACGTGGGCACACTTCATACGGTCCACCGGTACATCCCATTTCGGGATAGGCGGCCAGTGCGGCAAGCATGTGTCCGGGCAGGTCTACTTCGGGGATGACCGTGATATAGCGCTCCCCGGCATATTTTACGATTTCTTTGGCTTGCTCCTGCGTATAGAAACCGCCATACCGGGTGTTGTCATACTCTTCGGTGTTCCGGCCGATAACGGTACGGTCGCGCCAGGCGCCAATTTCCGTCAGCTTGGGATACTTCTTTATTTCTATTCTCCAGCCTTGGTCTTCGGTGAGGTGCCAGTGGAAGGTATTCATATTGTGAAGTGCCAGCAAGTCTATGTATTTTTTTACGAACTCAATGGGAAAGAAGTGGCGGCCCACATCGAGGTGCATGCCCCGGTAGCTGAAGCGGGGTTCATCCTGGATGCTGCCGGCAGGCAATAGGATAGAGGTGGCTTTGGTTTCGGCGGGGATTGATTTACGCAGGGTTTGTATACCGTAGAACACCCCGTTCTCGGTCTGTCCGTTTAGGGTCACCCGGTCGGCTTTGACGGTCAGCACATAGCCTTCCCGGTTGCCGATGGCCGGATCCAGTCCCAATGTGATGGCGCCTTTGGGCGCTTCGCTCCCCGGGGCAAGGGCTTCTGTCTGGAGGGTGTGGCCGGTGGACTGGCTGATGTATTCGGCCAAAAACTCGGCATTGCGTTTCAAAAGTTCATTGTGTTCGGGGTAGGCGATGATGGTACCGTCATTCAGGTTGAAGGGGGATTCCTGACTCAAGGCAACCTCCTGGGGCAGGGGAATGACTTGATAGTTGGCTGTTGTTTCTACTCCGCATGAAGAGCAGGCCAGGATGAGAGTGCCTGCAAGGAGCATGTGTGTAAGTTTTCTCATGGTATTGAACTGATTAAATTAGTGTCTGACAAATATACTAAAAAAATACTAAAGAGGCAGAGGAGAAGGGGATAAATGCATGCTCATACCTCAGTTCTTCTTTGCTCTGTACTCCTTGGGTGACATTCCCGTGTGTTTCTTGAAATATCGTCCGAAGAAAGACTGGTCGGGAAAACGATATTTGTCGGCAATCTCTTTCAGTGACATGCCGGTGGATTGCAGTGCCATTTTCAGTTCCAATATCAGGTTTTCGTCAATGATTTCTTTGGCAGAATCTTCTGCCACTTGTTTGGTGATGGCAGATAGGTAGCGGGTCGAAATGCAGAGTTGGTCAGCATAAAAAGCGACATCCCGCTGGGTAGTACAGTACGTATGTACCAGATTTATGAACTTTTTGAACAATTCTTCTTTCCGGTTACTGCCATTGATTTGCTCTTCCGTAAAGTAACGTTGAACCTTGTCGTAGGTGTCGAGAAAGAAAATTTGCAGCAGGTTTTGTGCAATGGCTTCGCGATACAGATTTTCAGAATCGCGGTAGATGGCATTGCTTGCCGTGATGAGTCCTGTGATAGCACGAACCGGTTCGTCTTCGGTATGCGTATAGCATGCATTCTCCTTTATAAAATGTATGAAGGGCGGCTCTAAACGGAAGCATGCCGTCTTGAACATTGTCTCGGAATAGGCAAAGAAGTCCACCAGGAAATCTTTACTCGCACTTGTCAGTGAAATAATGGAACTTGGAAGCAGCGTAATGTGCGTATTGGGTACAATATGATATTTTCTTAAATCTATTGTGATAATTGCTTCTCCACGGGTGCAGAACATCAGTGCTCCATTGTTCATTTTCAGAAGACGTTCCCGGAAGAATTCCAGGTTGTCTGTTCCGGCTCTGAACGTTTCTTGTTTGGTAGTCAGTAATGGGTTCATATTTTAGATTGTTTATGATTTGCGGTCACAAAGGTACGAGTTCTTTTTGGATTGTTAAATAGCATGTTCCGAAAATGAACAGTCGTGTACCTCCAATGAAACAAAAGGTTGTTCAAAAACGGCATACCTTTGCTGCCGGCTTAAAAAATAAAAGATAAAGCCGGCGTATTATTTTTTTTAAGATAAAGAGTATGATAACAAAAAAGAGTATGATGAAACAGATGATGACCGTCATCTGTAGTGCAACACTGGCAGCCTGCGGCAGCGCGCCTGCCGTGCAACCCCAGTCGGAATATCAGGTGATGACTATTTCGACTACCGACAGAGAACTGCAGACAATCTATTCCGCAGCCATCCGCGGACGGCAGGACATCGACATCTATCCGCAGGTGTCTGGTACACTCACCAAACTTTGTGTGGAGGAAGGACAGACCGTGCGTCGGGGGCAAGTCTTGTTTATTATCGACCAGGTGCCCTATCTGGCAGCCTTGCGCACAGCAGAAGCCAATGTGGAAGCTGCCCGTGCCGGCGTGGCCACTTCGCAACTGACATATGACAGCAAGAAGGAGCTTTATGCCCAGAAGGTGATTTCCGAGTTTGACTTAAAGACTTCCTACAACAGCCTGCTGACAGCGAAAGCCCAGTTGGCCCAAGCCGAGGCGCAGCAGGTGAATGCCGCCAATAACCTCTCTTATACAGAAGTGAAGAGTCCGGCAGATGGAATGGTAGGTACGCTCCCTTATAGGGTGGGGACGTTGGTCAGCGCCAGTTTGCCCAAACCACTGACGACCGTATCCGATAATTCTAATATGTATGTCTATTTCTCCATGACAGAGAATCAGTTGCTTGACCTCACCCGCCGCTACGGCTCCAAGGATAAGGCGCTGGCAGAGATGGACTCTATCGAATTACAGCTCAATGACCGTTCTGTCTATCCGCAAGAAGGTAAGATAGAAACTATCAGTGGTGTAATTGATACCTCTACGGGTACAGTCAGTCTGCGTGCCGTGTTCCCCAATAAAGAGGGATTGCTGACCAGTGGCGGTTCGGGCAACGTCATCATCCCGGTACGGAAAGAGAACTGCATCGTTGTTCCCCAGAGTGCCACTTACGAAGTACAGGACAAGGTCTATGTATATAAGGTAGTTGACGGCAAGGCGCAATCAGTTCCCGTGCAAGTGATCCGTGTGAACGGAGGTCAGGAATATATCGTAGAGAGCGGCTTGAAAGTGGGGGACACAATTGTGGCCGAAGGTGTGGGTTTGCTGCGTGAAGGTACCTCCGTCCAACCCAAAACGAATGAATGATAATTTTTAACCGATAGAATATGAATCTTAGAACTTTTATAGAACGCCCCGTTTTTTCGGCAGTCATCTCCATTACGATTGTCATTCTGGGCATCATCGGATTGTTCACCTTGCCCGTTGAGCAATATCCCGACATTGCGCCGCCCACCATCATGGTGAGCACCACTTACTATGGTGCCAGTGCGGAAACCCTTCAGAAAAGTGTTATCGCTCCGTTGGAAGAGGCCATCAACGGTGTGGAGGACATGACTTACATGACTTCTACTGCCAGCAATGCAGGGTCGGTTTCCATTACTGTTTACTTCAAGCAGGGTACAGACCCGGACATGGCGGCGGTCAATGTGCAGAACCGTGTGTCCAAAGCCACGGGGCAGCTTCCTGCCGAAGTAACCCAGGTGGGTGTCACCACCAGCAAGCGGCAGACCAGTATCTTGCAGATGTTCTCTTTATATAGCCCTGATGACAGCTATGACGAAAACTTTCTTGCCAACTATATCAGTATCAACCTGAAGCCGCAGATTCTACGTATCTCCGGTGTGGGCGATATGATGATTATGGGTGGTGACTACAGTATGCGTATCTGGATGAAACCGGATGTCATGGCGCAGTACAAGCTGATACCTTCGGATGTGACGGCTGTGCTGGCAGAGCAGAATATCGAATCGGCCACCGGGTCGTTTGGTGAGAACTCGGATGAGACGTATCAATATACCATGAAATATACGGGACGCCTCATTACTCCTGAGGAGTTCGGCGACATCGTCATCCGTTCTACCGAAGACGGCGAGGTGCTGAAACTGAAGGACATCGCCGATATAGAGCTGGGTAAGGACAGTTATGCCTACAAAGGTACCATGGATGGACATCCCGGTATCTCCTGCATGGTGTTCCAGACCGCGGGGTCCAATGCCACGGAAGTGAACCGGCAGATTGACCGGCTCCTTGAAGAAGCACGCAAGGACTTGCCGAAAGGCGTGGAGCTTACCCAGATGATGTCCAGCAACGATTTCCTCTTCGCCTCTATCCACGAAGTGGTGAAAACGCTGATTGAGGCTATTATCCTGGTTATCCTGGTGGTTTATGTCTTTTTGCAAGACATCCGCTCTACGCTGATTCCGCTGGTAGGTATCGTTGTTTCACTGATTGGTACGTTTGCTTTCATGTCCGTTGCCGGATTCAGTATCAACCTGATTACGCTGTTTGCGCTGGTATTGGTGATTGGTACGGTGGTGGATGACGCCATTGTCGTGGTGGAGGCGGTGCAGGCACGGTTCGATGTGGGCTATAAGTCCTCCTATATGGCAAGTATCGATGCGATGAAGGGCATCAGCAACGCGGTTATCACTTCTTCACTGGTGTTTATGGCGGTGTTTATTCCGGTATCGTTCATGGGAGGGACTTCCGGTACGTTCTATACCCAGTTTGGGTTGACGATGGCGGTGGCCGTTGGTATTTCGGCGATTAATGCGCTGACACTCAGTCCCGCACTTTGTGCCTTGCTGCTGAAACCTTATATCAATGAGGATGGGACGGAGAAGAATAATTTTGCTTCGCGCTTCCGCAAGGCATTCAACACGGCTTTCGAGGCGGTGGTCGAGAAGTATAAGAAGATAGTGCTGCTGTTCATCAAGCGCCGCTGGCTGGGATGGTCGTTGCTGGCACTTTCGGTAGTGCTGCTGGTATTCCTGATGAATACCACCAAGACCGGACTGGTGCCCGACGAGGACCAAGGAACGTTGTTTGTCAACGTTAGCACCGCTCCGGGTAGCTCGCTCAAGACGACAAATGACATTATAGACCGCGTGGAGAAGCGTCTGGAAGACCTTCCTCAGAAATTGCACTTGCAGAAAGTTGCCGGTTACGGTCTGCTGTCCGGGCAGGGAAATTCTTTCGGTATGATTATCGTGAAGCTGAAACCTTGGGACGAGCGTACGGCAAAGGAAGACCAGGTGCAGGCAGTCGTCAACCAGATATACGCTCGCACGGCGGATATTAAGGATGCTACAGTCTTTGCCATTGCTCCGGGTATGATTCCGGGCTATGGTATGGGTAATGCGCTGGACTTGAATGTGCAGGACAAGCAGGGAGGGGATATGAACACCTTCTTCCAGACCACCCAGCAGTATCTGGCGGCACTGAACCAGCGTCCGGAAATTTCGATGGCATACTCCACGTTCGATGTACGCTATCCGCAGTGGACCGTCGAGGTGGATGCTTCCAAGTGCAAACGTGCCGGGATTACTCCCGACCAGGTGTTGTCCACACTGTCGGGCTATTATGGCGGGCAATATGTCTCCAACTTCAACCGTTTCTCCAAAGTTTACAAGGTAATGATTCAGGCCGACCCGAAGTTCCGTTTGGATGAGGCTTCACTGAACAATGCCTTTGTGCGCATGTCCAACGGTGAGATGGCTCCGTTGAGCCAGTTCGTTACACTGACCCGTTCCTACGGTGCCGAGTCCTTGAGCCGCTTCAACATGTTCAACTCCATTGCCGTGAATGCCATGCCTGCTGAGGGATACAGTACCGGTGACGCCATCCGTGCCGTACAAGAAACGGCGGAGATAGCCTTGCCGAAGGGATATGGCTATGACTTTGGTGGCATCACCCGCGAGGAAAGCCAGCAGAGTGGTACTACAGTCATCATCTTCGGTATCTGTATCTTGATGATTTACTTGATTCTGAGTGCGCTTTACGAGAGCTTTCTGATTCCGTTTGCCGTTATCCTGGCCGTTCCTGCGGGCCTGATGGGGTCGTTCCTTTTTGCCAGGATAGCCGGGTTGGAGAATAATATCTATTTGCAGACGGGACTTATCATGCTGATAGGTCTGTTGGCAAAGACCGCTATTCTGTTGACGGAGTATGCCGCCGAGCGCCGTAAAGCGGGAATGGGGCTGATTGCTTCTGCCGTCAGTGCGGCAAAGGCGCGTTTCCGTCCCATCCTGATGACGGTACTGACGATGATTTTCGGCCTTTTCCCCTTGGTGGTTGCCACGGGTGTCGGAGCCAACGGTAACCGTTCATTGGGTACGGGTGTTGTCGGTGGTATGTTCATCGGCACATTGGCGCTGCTGTTCATTGTTCCTGTCTTGTTCATCAGTTTCCAGTGGTTGCAGGAGCGGCTTCGTCCTGCCCAATCCGTCCCGACGAGCGACTGGCAGATTGAGGAAGAGATGAAAGTAAGCCGGAAGGAGATAGAAGAATCACATTAGTACATTATCGCGTAACTAACATAAAAAAATAATGAAGAAACAATTCATATTATTAGCTGTCGTCGGCTTGGTACTGACCAGTTGCGGCATCTATACCAAATACCAGCGCCCGGAGGACATCACGACCGATGGACTTTATGGACACGATTTGGATGGGCAAAGTCTGGATAGCCTGAGTCTGTTTGCGGCATCGGACACTGCCTCCATCGCTTCCCTTTCCTGGCGCGAGCTTTTTACGGACCCGCAATTACAGTCGCTTATCGAGCAAGCCTTGCAAGGCAACACCGACCTGCTTTCCGCCCGGCAACGTATCAAGGAGGCGGAAGCCACGCTGATGTCGGCCAAACTTTCGTACCTGCCTTCGTTTATGCTCACTCCGCAGGGTGGCGTCAGCAGTTTCGACAATTCCAAAGGCTCGTGGACCTATTCCGGCATTGCCTCGGCAAGTTGGGAAGTCGATATTTTTGGTAAGTTGACCAATGCCAAACGCCGTTCCAAAGCGCTCTACCTTCAAAGCTTGGAGTACGAACAAGCCGTTAACACTTCGCTGATAGCTAATGTGGCCAATTTGTACTACACCTTGCTGATACTCGACGAGCAATACCGCATTTCCGAAGAAACAGCCGCCAGTTGGCGCGAAAGTGTACGCACCATGCGAGCCATGATGGCTGCAGGTATGACGAACGAGGCGAGTGTCTCGCAATCCGAAGCCAACTGTCGTCAGGTAGAAGCTTCGCTGCTCGACCTCCGGCAGCAGGTAAAGGAAGTGGAGAACAGTCTCTCCATTCTGTTGGGCGATGTTCCGGGCACCATTGAGCGTGGCCGGTTGGCGGGGCAGGAGTTCCCGCAGGAACTTGCGGTGGGCGTACCTCTGCAACTGCTTTCCCGCCGTCCCGATGTGAAAAGTGCCGAACTCTCGCTGGCATCCGCTTTCTACAGCACCAATGCCGCCCGTTCTGCTTTCTACCCCTCCATCACCCTGAGCGGTACAGCTGGCTGGACCAACTCGGCAGGAAGCATGATTGTCAATCCAGGAAAACTACTCTTCTCTGCCATCGGCTCGCTGACACAACCCTTGTTCAACAAAGGGCTGAACGTGGCACAGCTCAAGATAGCCAAAGCACAGCAGGAAGAAGCCAGGCTCGCTTTTCAGCAAGCTTTGCTCAATGCCGGTAGCGAAGTGAACAATGCTCTGACCCAAGTGCAGGTAGCCCGTGGAAAGACGGAGCTCCGCGCAAGGCAGATAACTTCACTGGAAACTACCGTCTGCAGCACCCGGTTATTGATGCAATACGGCACTTCCACCTATTTGGAAGTGCTCACTGCCCAGCAGGGGCTACTCTCTGCCCAACTGACACAGGTAGCCGACCGCTTTGATGAAATACAAGGTATCATCAACCTCTATCAAGCCCTCGGTGGAGGGCGGGAGTAAAATATACTCTTTCTCATCTTCATTCTCTCGCCCCTCTATCAATCCGGCATTTCCTTTTTTTGTGGGAATCCGATGGTAGAGGGGCTTTCATATAAGCGGGCTATGGCAAAAAAACTACGGTTTCTTGCCGTCAAACCGGGACAAACTTTATAACTTTGCGGCATACGACATAAAAATCTATCTATTATGAACTGCAAATCCTTGTTTTTTCTGGTTGTTTTTTCCCTGACCCTTATATCAGGGGTGTTTGCTCAAAAGAAAGTTTCTATTCTTGGCGATTCCTATTCCACTTTTTACGGTCATGTCTCTCCTGCCGCCAATCTCTGCTGGTATGGAGTTCCCGGCGAAAAGAAAGAGAATGATGTGACAAAGGTGGAGGAAACCTGGTGGTACCGTTTCATCCATGAGCACGGCTTTCAGTTGGAACGCAACAATTCCTATTCCGGCTCTACCGTCTGTCATACCGGTTACGAGAAAGCTGATTACTCCGACCGTTCTTTTATCACCCGTATTCACAACCTCGGCACCCCCGACATAATCCTTGTTTTTGGCGGTACCAATGACAGTTGGGCAGGTGCTCCCATTGGCGCATACCAATATGATGGCTGGACGAAAGCCGATTTGTATAGCTTCCGTCCTGCCTTTTGCTATCTGCTTGCATCTCTCAAGCAGCTCTATCCTGCGGCCAGGATTTATAATATTACCAATTCTGAATTATCCGAAGAGGTAACTGATTCCATGGATGAAATTTGCCGGCACTATGGCATCGAGAATATTCGTTTGCACGACATTGATAAACAATGGGGGCATCCTTCTGTGCAAGGAATGCAGAGTATCGATGCTCAGGTTTGGGAGTCTGTCTCCCCGATATTGGA
>NZ_JBCNZM010000135.1:0-13308 GCF_040227615.1 Bacteroides sp. RTP31139st1_H2_RTP31139_211217
TTTTTTGCGATTGTAGTAATCTTTTTCATATCTTTGCAGCCATAAAACATATTCTCTTACCTTGTAAGTAAGAGAATAAAATTGGATAATAAAAGTACTCCTATACAAATAGGAATACTTTTACAAATTCTAGTTTTTAGGGCTTTTTCTTTTTGTTTGGATGGATTGTTGCAATCACTTTTTTATTTGCTTTACTCATCGCATTGTTGTCAAAAGAAGCAAGGTAAACGTGAGTTACCTTTTCAGAAGTATGTCCTAAGCTTTCACTAATCACAGAAATGGCCACTCCTTCGTCTTTGGCAGTGGTGGCCCAGCTATGGCGGGCTACATAAGATGTTAATGGAATGCTTAACCGTAACATCTTCGAAAGTGTGTGTAAATGTTGGTTGTAGAGCCGTAAAGCACTTTTGTATTGTCTGTAACCATCTTCCCCGGTCAGTGATAATATCGGTAGCAAATAGGGGGAAGAGGCGGCTTCGTTCTTATACCTATTTATAATCTGTGCGGCATACGACTCTATATGTACGGACAATTGCTGACGGGTCTTATGGCGGTAATAATAAATGGTATTGTGCTTGACATCCGTTTTGCGGAGATGTACAAGGTCTACGAACGGAATGCCTCGTAAGTAAAAACTTAACAGAAACATGTCGCGGCTGAAACGCAAGGCGGGTTTCTTCTCCAAATCAAGATTTACCAAGCGCCGGATTAGTAAAGGAGAGATGGCCCGTTTGGCGGTAGGCTCATAACCGGTGAATACATAGGCGAACAAATCGTCTATACTGTGTGTGAATGGAATGCCTTGTTCGGCAGCTTGGTGAGAGATGGAACGGAGCATACGCATATAGGTGGATATGGTATTATGGCGCCGTCCTTCACCGAGCAGCCGGTCTTCGTATTGCTTGATGAGGCTGGGGGTAAGCTCTGCAAAAGTGATGGAACGGTGGCCGACGAAGCGGAAAAAGCTGTTCACTGTACTGGTATATATACCGGATGTACTGTATCGTCCGGCTTGTTTTGTCCGCTGTATCAGGGAAGCGGAAAAATTATGTATAGTATTCATAATCTGAATTTTAATATTTTAAATACATATAAAACAACCTTGAGCATGAAATGATTGTATGGCAATCAATGCACGCTTAGGGGAGAAATGGTAAAATTTCTATATAAATTCAGATATGTATTCTCCGGGCAGACAGGAGGAGGGTTACAGTATGCCCGAACGTACCCGACTCAGTGTTTCGGGGGTCATCAGCAGATAGGACGCAATGTGCGACAAAGGAGCCCGCTTGATGACTTCGGGCTGATGTTCCATGAGCTGGTTATAGCGCTCGCGTGCAGTCTCAAACCGCCAGGAGTCAGCCTTTATCTGTGAAACAATCAGGGAATATTCCAGAATCTTCCGATAGAACATGTTTATTTCCCATGAGATTTCGGTAAGTGTCAGCAGCTTGTTGTATGGCAGCAGGTATACGACACTCGGTTCGAGTGCCTCAATCATGAGGTGGGTGGGTTCCTGCTTCAAGGTACTTTCTATGCAGATGATGATGCAGCCTTCATAGGAAAAGTGTTCGGTGACGTCTTTACCGTTTTTATAATAGAATTGGCGCAACATGCCTTTTCCTACAAATACGATATTATGGCTTATCTGCCCTTCATTGAGTAATAATGCGCCCTTTTCTACTTCCTTGCGAATGAGGATTTCCTCTATCAACCTTCTTCCCTCGGGAGCCATGCCTGGATAGCGGGAGTTGATAGCGGCATCTACGGTTTCTTTCAATAGTGCATCCATAAAGCCATAATTTGTTTGTTCGAGGGGCAAAGATAAGGTTTTTACGAGAAAAAATCAGCTCCGTATGAAACTTTTGTTTACCCATTTCATGCCATACCAGCGGCGGACGAAAATGAAGCCGCGGATATTCTCGTCCAACAGGAAGGCTACCCACATGCCGCAGATACCCCAGCCGAAGGGGAAGCCGAAAAGGTATCCCACACCTACAGCTACACTCCACTGCACCACCAACCCTACGTAGAAGGGGTAGTTGACATCTCCTGCCGCACGAAGGGCGTTGGTGGCGAAGATGTTGATGGGGCGGCCTATTTCGAGGAGTACATCTATGATAAGGATGGTGGCACCCATACGTATGATGTCGGGGTTGGACGTGAGCCAGCCAAAGATGGCATGCCCCGAAAGGGCGAGGATGCAGGACAGCATGACGGTAATCATGACGGATTTCTTCATGACGTATTTTCCCATAAGGAAGGCTGCGTGAGGTTTCTTCTCGCCTATCAGATGCCCGATACAGATGGCGCCGCCTTGTGCCATGGAGATGCTGAACAGATAAGCGAACATGATGATGTTGACACAATAGGTACGGGTGGCGAGCGCTTCCACTCCCAGCATGTTGATGAAGTAGGTGATGACGACTTGCGACGAGCTGTACGACAATTGTTCGCCGGCGGAGGGCAGGCCTACCTTCATCAGGTTCTTTAGTTCTATCCACGGAAAAGGGCGGAAGTATGCCGGTGGGAAACGGTGGATGTGCTTGCGGAACAGTATGACGAACAGTATAATCATGGAGACACCCCGGCTGAAGGCTGTGGAGATGGCGGCGCCTTCCACGCCCAGTTCCGGAAAGCCGAAGCGGCCGAAGATGAGGGAGTAGTTGCCGATGATATTGAGGATATTGACTACGACGGTGACCATCATCGGGTAGATGGCCTTGTTGGCACTGCGCAGGGAGGCGGAGAGGGTGAGGGATAGTGCCTGGAAGAAGGCGAAAGCGCCTACGATACGCATATAGTCCATGCCGTCCTGCATCAGTTCAGCGGTGAGCCCCATCAGCCGGAGGATGGGATGGACGCAGGAGAACAGTACCAGGCTGACCGTGATACCTACCGCCAGGTTGACGAGGATGGATACGCCGACTACTTGCACTACTTTCTTGTGTAGTTTCGCACCGAGATACTGGGAACACAGAACGGACGTTCCGAGGTTGATGACTTCGAAAACGAGGAAAGTGAGCATGATAATTTGGTTGACTACCCCTACGGCGGCAACACTGTTGTCCGAGTGGCGGCTCAGCATGATGGTGTCCACCGCACCGAGCATCATGATGAGAAGTGTCTCTATAAAAATGGGGGCGGCCAGCTTGGCAAGCCGCTTTTTTAGGCTTTCTTGTTGTATCATTGTCCGTGTATGTGCACTATACTTTAAAAATCGCGCAAAGATAAGGAAAGGTTGAAAAGGACGGTTTGATATGTATCAAATTTTTTTTCTTGTTTTAGGGTTTGAGTGTTAACGTGTTATCTCAAATTGTATGAAAACGGTGAAAAAAATATGTAGGAAAGATTTGCACAGTCCAAAAGTTTGCCCTACATTTGCACCGCATTTGAAAAGAATGCTGGTTATAAAAAAGGAAGTTTGGGTGAGTGGCTGAAACCACCAGTTTGCTAAACTGACGTACGGGTAACCGTACCGGGGGTTCGAATCCCCCAGCTTCCGCCAGATGCACTCTTAGCTCAGTTGGTAGAGCAACTGACTCTTAATCAGTGGGTCCAGGGTTCGAATCCCTGAGGGTGTACAAGACAAATGCGAGGGTGGGTTCATCTAACGGTTAGGATACATGCCTCTCACGCATGGTATACGAGTTCGATTCTCGTACCCACTACAAAAACAAGAAAGCGGTTGACTGATGAAACGGTTAACCGCTTTTTGTTTTTCATTTTTCTGTTGTAATCCGAAAATAGTTTCTATATTTGCACCCGCTATGGCGAAATGTATATTCTATATCTTGTTAGGGTTGTTCCTCATATCGAAGTTCACTTCCGTTTCTGATGATATGGAGGGATGTAAGACACTCCCTACTGCGGATGTGCATTATTTCTCCGGAGCCCAGCACAGCTTGTCGGGGGCAGATGGCAGACAATGCCAGGAAAAAGGGGAGGACGCGAATTATAATTGCCTGGCAGATGCCGGTTGCATAGGAAATACCTTCTCATTACGGCATGCCTCTTGCTCGAAATTGTTGAGGCTTAATCCGGACTTCATTGCCGCCAAGGTTGCGAGAACCCTGAAAACTCTGCTCCCGGAAGAAAAGACAACTTCTTTCCCCTTTACTTTCCATCCCCATAAGATTTCATATAGATATTATGTATATACGCTGAGGCGTATTCTTATTTAGTACTTTCCCTTCCTCTCTTTCGGGAGCCAGAGAGATTGCCCGTCTCCCCATGCCGAGTTTTTCTCTATTTTTTAAGTACTGATAATCAATATATAATGGATTTTCTATTAGATTTTATTCTCCATATCGATCAGTATATGATTGATATAGTGCAGGAATATCATATGTGGGCGTATGCCATATTGTTTCTGATTATTTTCTGCGAAACGGGGCTGGTGGTCACACCTTTCCTGCCGGGCGATTCCCTGCTTTTTGTGGCGGGAGCTATTGCCGCACTGCCCGACATGCCTCTCGAGGTCAATGTGCTGGCTTTGATATTGTTTGTTGCCGCGGTATTGGGCGACTCTTGCAACTACATGATAGGGCATTTCTTCGGGCAAAGGCTCTTCAATAATCCCGATTCCAGAATATTCAAGCAAAGCCATCTCGACAAGACCCATGAGTTCTATAAGAAGTATGGAGGCAAGACAATTATCATAGCCCGTTTTGTGCCTATCGTCCGTACGTTTGCGCCATTCGTGGCGGGGATGGGTAAGATGCATTACTATTACTTCATGCTGTACAACCTGATTGGGGGCGCCTGCTGGATTGCCATCTTCTGTTATGCGGGTTATTTCTTCGGTGACCTTCCGTTTGTACAAGAGAACCTCAAACTGCTGATTGTGGCCATTATTGTGGTTTCCATACTGCCGGCCGTGGTAGAAGTGCTGCGTGCAAGACTGAAACAACGAAAACAAAAATAAATTAATATACTTAGTACATTTATCCATTATGAAGAATTCTTTTTTTAGCCGGTTCACACCGAAAGAACCGAAATTCTTTCCTTTGCTGAAGCAATTGTCTGAGATTTTATTGTCCTCGTCGGCTCTGTTGATAGAAATATTGGGCCATGACTCGCCTGAGAAGAGGGCGGAAGATTATAAACGAATCAAAGATTTGGAGCGCGAGGGCGATAAGCTGACCAATCTGATTCTGGATGAACTGGGTACTACTTTCATTACTCCTTTTGACCGGGAGGATATCCATGACCTGGCTTCGGGCATGGATGATGTGATTGATGGAATAAACAGCTGTGCCAAGCGTATCACTATCTATAATCCGCATCCTATTTCGGACAAGGGGAAAGAGCTGGGACATATGGTTCAACAAGAAGCGGCCCTCATCGGCCAGGCCATGGATGAACTGGAGGCATTCCGCAAGAGTCCGGATAAGCTGCGCGCATATTGCAACCAGCTGCATGACATAGAAAACCGGGCAGATGATATTTATGAATTTTTCATCACCAGGCTTTTTGAAGAAGAGAAGGACTGCATTGAACTCATCAAAATCAAGGAGATTATGTATGAGTTGGAAAAAACGACGGACGCAGCCGAACACGTGGGCAAGATTTTGAGGAGCCTGATTGTGAAATACGCATAAACGAACGGACGCATGGAACTATTAGTGATTATCATTGTACTGGCTCTGATATTCGATTATATCAACGGTTTTCATGATGCGGCCAATTCTATTGCCACCATTGTGTCTACCAAAGTGCTTACACCGTTTCAGGCGGTGATATGGGCGGCTTTCTTCAATTTTGTGGCCTTTTTCATCGCCAAGTGTGTCATCGGCGGTTTCGGCATTGCCAACACCGTATCGAAAACGGTGATGGAGCCTTACATTACTTTGCCTATCATTCTGGCCGGCGTGATTGCGGCTATTGCCTGGAATCTGTTCACTTGGTGGAAGGGAATCCCTTCCTCTTCTTCGCACACGCTTATCGGAGGTTTTGCCGGAGCTGCCATCATGGCACACGGTTTTGAGGCCATCCAGTTGAGTATCATTCTGAAGATTGCGGCATTCATTTTTCTGGCTCCCTTGATTGGTATGGTGGTGGCATTTGGTTTTACGTTGTTGGTCTTGTACATTTGCCGCAGGGCGCATCCCCATACGGCCGAGGTGTGGTTCAAGAAACTGCAGCTGGTGTCTTCGGCTTTGTTCAGCATCGGGCACGGTCTGAATGATTCACAGAAGGTAATGGGTATCATTGCTGCGGCTATGATAGCCGGACATTCGGAAGGACTGGGAATGGGGATAAACAGTATTGATGACCTGCCGGACTGGGTGGCATTCTCTTGTTTTACGGCCATTTCACTCGGTACCATGTCCGGCGGGTGGAAGATTGTGAAGACCATGGGGACTAAGATTACGAAGGTGACGCCACTGGAAGGGGTGATTGCGGAAACTGCCGGTGCGTTTACGCTTTATCTGACGGAGTATCTGAAGATTCCGGTAAGTACGACACACACCATTACGGGAGCTATTATCGGAGTAGGGGCCACGAAGCGGCTTTCGGCTGTGCGTTGGGGAGTTACGAAGAGTCTGATGACCGCTTGGGTGCTGACTATCCCCGTCAGTGCTTTGCTGGCAGCAGGGATTTATTGTATCGTATCCCTTTTTTAGAAGTGCTGCCGCATAAAAAATAGACGGGTTCGTTTTATTTTGCATGAGGTTTGCACTATCTTTGCAGCCTGAAACTGTAAAATAGAATGCACATTGGACTGGCTATATAGTTTATTCGTCGAGCACTCCGCCTTGCAGGCGGTTGTGGTACTCTCACTGATTTCCGCTATCGGATTGGGATTGGGGAAGATACATGTTTGCGGCATTTCATTGGGAGTGACGTTTGTATTCTTTGCCGGCATCATTGCCGGGCATTTCGGGTTGTCCATAGACCCGCAGATGCTGAATTATGCGGAAAGCTTCGGGCTGGTGATATTTGTGTATGCTTTGGGTTTGCAGGTGGGACCGGGCTTTTTCAGCTCTTTCCGTAAAGGAGGGGTACAACTGAATATGCTCGCCACGGGTGTAGTGCTTATCGGCACCCTGCTGACTGTACTGGGCAGCTATGGGTTGGGAGTATCCCTGCCGGATATGGTGGGCATACTTTGCGGTGCCACGACAAACACACCGGCACTCGGTGCGGCACAGCAGACATTGAAACAGATGGGATTGGAGTCCAGTACCCCTGCTTTGGGGTGTGCGGTGGCATATCCGCTGGGGGTGGTAGGGGTCATTCTGGCCGTACTGTTCATCCGTAAGACGCTGGCGCATAAGGAAGACCTGGAATTGAAAGAGAAGGATGACGTGAACAAGCCTTACATTGTTGCGTTCCAGGTGCACAATCCTGCCATCTTCAACAAGAGTATCAAGGAAATAGGCGGGCTGAACAGCTATCCGAAGTTCGTGATTTCCCGCTTGTGGCGGGATGGGAATGTGAGTATTCCTACCTCGGAAAAGATTATAAAGGAAGGTGACCGCCTGCTGGTGATTACCTCGGAGAAAAATACGCCGGCTCTGACCGTGCTTTTCGGCGAGCAGGAGCATACTGATTGGAACAAGGAAGATATAGACTGGAATGCCATAGACAGCCAGTTGATTTCGCAACGTATCGTGGTGACGCGCCCGGAGTTGAACGGCAAGAAGCTGGGTTCTCTCCATCTGCGTAATCATTACGGTATCAATATCAGCCGGGTTTATCGTAGCGGCGTGCAGCTGCTGGCCACAGCGGAACTGACCTTGCAATTGGGTGACCGCCTGACCGTAGTGGGCGAAGCCGCTGCTATACAAAATGTGGAGAAGGTGCTGGGCAATGCTGTGAAAAGCCTGAAGGAACCGAACTTGGTGGCGGTATTTATCGGCATTGTCATCGGTCTGGCTTTGGGAGCAATTCCTATTTCCATTCCCGGCATCAGCGCTCCCGTGCGGCTCGGATTGGCAGGAGGCCCTATCATCGTAGGTATTCTTATCGGGACATTCGGTCCGAGGATGCACATGGTGACTTATACTACGCGCAGTGCGAACCTGATGCTCCGTGCATTGGGATTGTCTCTTTACCTGGCTTGCCTGGGACTGGATGCAGGTGCCCATTTCTTCGATACGGTATTCCGGCCGGAAGGGCTGTTATGGATTGCTACGGGTTTTGCGTTGACTGTGGTTCCGGTATTGATTATGGGTATCGTTACCTTCAAGTGGCTGAAGATAGATTTCGGAACAATGGCGGGTATGCTGTGCGGAAGCATGGCAAACCCCATGGCGCTGAACTACGCCAACGACACAATTCCGGGAGACAATCCGTCTGTAGCTTATGCTACGGTTTATCCGCTGTGCATGTTTCTACGGGTAATCATAGCCCAAGTGCTGCTCATGTTCTTCATTAATGGATAATGAAGAATGAGGGATATTATCAACTGTCAATTATCAACTATCAATTAAATAACTATGGGAAATATAACTCCGGAAAGTATTGTCAATGACTTGCGTTATTTGCAATTATTATCACGCAGTTTTCCTACCATTGCTGATGCCAGTACGGAAATCATCAATCTGGAGGCCATTCTGAATCTGCCGAAAGGTACAGAGCATTTTCTGACGGATATTCATGGCGAGTATGAGGCTTTTCAGCATGTGCTGAAGAATGCATCGGGGGCAGTGAAACGTAAGGTGAACGAAATATTCGGGCATACACTGCGCGAAAGTGAGAAGAAGGAAATCTGTACGTTAATTTATTATCCGGAAGAGAAGCTGCAACTTATCAAGGAGCAGGAAACGGACCTGGATGACTGGTATTTGATAACACTGAACCAGTTGGTAAAAGTATGCCAGAACGTTTCGTCCAAATATACCCGTTCGAAAGTACGCAAGGCACTTCCGGCAGAGTTCTCGTATATCATTCAAGAGCTGTTGCACGAATCGAGCATCGAACCTAACAAACATGCCTATATCAATGTCATAATCAGTACCATTATCTCTACGAAGCGTGCGGATGATTTTATTGTGGCGATGTGTAACCTTATCCAGCGCTTGACCATCGACTCGCTGCATATCGTGGGCGATATATACGACCGCGGACCGGGTGCGCATATTATCATGGATACTCTCTGTGATTATCATAATTTCGACATCCAATGGGGTAACCACGATATTCTGTGGATGGGTGCCGCATCGGGTAATGATGCTTGTATAGCCAACGTAATCCGTATGTCGATGCGCTATGCCAATTTAGCAACGCTGGAGGATGGTTATGGCATCAATCTGTTGCCGCTTGCGACGTTTGCCATGGATACCTATGCGGATGACCCTTGCACCATCTTTGCACCGAAAATGAACTTTGCCGATGCGGAATACAATGAGAAGACCTTGCGGTTGATTACACAGATGCACAAGGCGATTACGGTTATCCAGTTGAAACTGGAAGCGGAAATCATCAGCCGTCGTCCTGAGTTCGGTATGGAAAACCGGAGACTGCTGCATCTGGTGGATTTCGAGCGTGGTGTGTTTGTATACGAAGGCAAGGAATATCCGTTGCGCGATGTAAATTTCCCCACCATAGACCCGGCGGACCCGTATCGTCTGTCGGACGAAGAGCGCGAACTGATGCACCGGATTCATTCTTCTTTCATGAACAGCGAGAAGATGAAGAAGCACATGCGCTGCTTGTTTACGTATGGCGGCATGTATCTGGTGTGCAACAGTAACCTGCTTTATCATGCTTCCGTGCCTCTGAATGCGGACGGCAGTTTCAAACATGTCCGCATCGGTCAAAAGGAATACTGGGGACGCAAGTTGCTGAAAAAGACCGACCAGCTGATACGTACCGCTTACTTTGACGAGGACGGTTCGGACGAGAAACAGTTTGCACTGGATTATGTCTGGTACATGTGGTGCGGACCGGATGCCCCTTCCTTCGATAAAGACAAGATGGCTACCTTTGAACGCTATTTTGTGGCCGACAAAACATTGCATAAGGAGACGAAAGGACATTACTATGCCTTGCGCAACGAGGCTGAGGTGTGTGACCGCATTCTTGAAGAGTTCGGCGTGAAGCCGGGGCCACATTCGCATATCATCAACGGGCATGTACCGGTAAAGACCATTAAAGGTGAGAAGCCTATCAAAGCGGATGGTAAGCTGCTGGTGATTGACGGTGGTTTTTCAAAAGCCTATCAGCCGGAAACGGGAATTGCGGGATATACGCTGGTATATCATTCCCACGGCTTGCAGTTGGTGCAGCATGAGCCGTTCCAGAGCCGTCAGAAAGCCATTGAAGAAGGGCAAGACATCAAGTCTACAACCCTGGTTGTCGAATTCAATTCGCAGCGTATGATGGTGAAGGATACGGACAAAGGAAGTGAACTCGTTACGCAGATTCAGGATTTGATGAAACTGCTGGTGGCGTATAGGACGGGGTTGATTAAGGAGAAACAATAATTTATAATTTCAGTATCGTCACCCCGCCCTCTACAATGATGCCTTTGTCATAGGTTTTCCCTTGGGTGTAGTAGCGGCTGCCGCCATAACCGCCGGTGAGGAATATGCCGAAGCGGTCGGTCAGGTGGTATTCCAGATTGACACGTGCCTGGAGGGCATAGAGACGTGCCGGAATGCCGTAGTCCTTGTTCTTGAAGGTTTCTATATGTTGGTATCCCAGATCTCCGCTGATAAACAGCTGTTTGTAGAGCGGTAGTTCAAGACCGGCACGGTAGAAGAGGGCAGCGGAAAACTTATCGCCAAAATCCAGATAATGGGTACCGCCACCGAGGATGGTATAGAAGAGCCGGTTCTTGAAACGGGCACCTACATTCAGCTTGGTGGCATTACCACCGAAAAACATCAGTTGAACTTTTGTTTGGGGATTGGCATTGACTAATCCCAATTGGAAACCATCTAATTTTTCTTTGTAGTAGTTGAATAGACCTATTTGAAGCCCTTTGGCACGTATGGCCATATTGGCAGCGCCTATTTGTAATCCTCGGGCTGTACCACCCACCACATTGCCCAGGCCGGAAACCTGAACACCGGTCATATCTCCGGCGGTGATGTTGGCAAGGGTGGACATCTGCATGCCATTCAAGTCTTCACCGATTACACTTAGCAGGCCGGCCCCTGAAAATCCTTTGAAATTTCCGCCGGAAATATTGGCGAGTCCGGCAAAGTGTATGCCGGAAGCACCTTCTCCGCTGATATTCAACAGGCCGCCTATGGAGGCGCCACGATTATAGTCCCCACTGATGTTTGCCAGACCGGAAATGATGACGCCTTGCGCATGGGTTCCGGTGATACCTACCAGTCCCGAAACGGATACTCCGATAAGGTTGTTGCCATTGATGTTGGTAATTCCTGCTATCTGCATGCCTCGCATGCTTCCCCCCACCATATTTGACAGACCTGCCATCTGTACACCGTTCACATCCCTGCCGGTTACACTGCCAAGAATATTCATGCCGAGGCCATTCAGACGGTTCATGGAGGAGAACACACCCAGATTGAAGCAGGTGCTTCCTATGGTATCAGTCCGCTGTGTGGAGATGTTTTTCCATAAGGAGATATTGATACCTACCGGGCCATGGTCTGTTCGTGGAGAGCGTTGTTTCCGGAAAGATTTTTCGGAGGATTTCTGAATCGTATCCGGCTGTACGCTGCCCGGATTATGTTCTTGGGCAAGAGCTGTCCCTGCAAAAAGCAGGGACACAAGGAGGAGGGAAAGGTTTCGTTTCATACTTTTTTCTATATTTCGTCCGGCCAGGGAGCTGGTTGGCGGGTGGCACGCAACAGAGGGCGCTGCGCATCCACAGACCGGAGGTAATTACTTAATTTCCGTGACAACTCTTTGACAACTTCAGGCTTCTCTCGGGCCATATCATGTTTTTCACTGATGTCGGCGGGGATGTTGAAAAGTTCCCGTCTACCGTCACCGAAATAATACACCAGCTTCCACTCGCCCGAACGGATGGAGCAAGTGGCTCCGATGCCCGGGCCGGAAGGACCCCAGCTATTGGGATAATGCCAGTAGATATCACGGTCTTTCATTTTACCTTTTCCGGTGAGCAATGGCATGAAACTGATGCCGTCGCGTTGCTGTACGGTTGTATAGTTATCTACGCCTGCCATCTCAAGGATGGTGGGGAAGAAGTCCTCTATCATCAGGTAATGGTCGCATTGGGTTTGGGGCGTTACGATGCCCGGCCAGCGGACAATCATCGGTTCACGTATGCCTCCTTCGTAGGCGGAACCTTTACCACTGTTGAGCGGATAGTTCTGGACATGCAGTTGTCCGGCGCGGGTATGGGCCGCCAAACCGCCATTGTCGGACATGAAGATGAGGATAGTGTTTTCCGTCAGGTTGTTCTTGTCCAGATAATCCATAATGTCTCCCAAACTTTTGTCCATACCCTCAATGAGAGTAGCATAGGCGGCTTCTACCGGAGGAAGGCCTTTGTCCAGGTACTTCTGGTAGAAACGCATGTCAGGTTGTATAGGGGTATGGATGGCATAGTGTGCCATGTACAGAAAGAATGGCTTGTCAGTCTGCTGTGCATCGTCCAGGGCCTTCATGGCCTCTATGGTAAGGGCTTCACTTAGAAAAGTGTCGGTTCCATGATATTTCTCCAGACCGGGTACGGCAGCCAGCGGGCTTTTACCGTCTGTTTTGTTGCCGAAATTCTCCTTGCCATAGTAGCTGGCAGGTGAACCGGCAGCATGTCCGGCTATGTTCACTTCAAACCCCATTTTCAACGGGTCGGCTCCGGGAGTGCCTTCAGCACCGAAGTGGGCTTTTCCGCAATGAATGGTGTGATAGCCATGGTCTTTGAGCACTTCGGCCAGGGAGGTGACTTGTGTGGTCCGTTCCACGCCAGGCTCTTGACAAATGCCGTTAACGTTCCATTCCGGATAAATCATGACCGAGTCGGGTTGTTCATGGGTAGTGTTCTTACGGAGGGTCCAACTGGTGACTCGATGCCTGGCAGCATTCATTCCCGTAAAAAGGCTGACACGCGTAGGTGAACTGATGCTGCATGCATAGGCCTGCGTAAACATTTTGCCTTGTGTAGCCATCCGTTCCATGTTGGGAGTATGGTACGTATCGTTGTACTTGGTACGCTGTGTCCAAAAGGGGAGGGACGTGTCTTGCCATCCCATGTCATCCACTAGGAACAGAATGATGTTTGGCTGCTCTTTTGGAGCAGGTACGGCATCCCCAGGCGGCATGCCATACGCTTCTCCCGCCATTCCGCATATCGGAAGCATGGCGGATAATAATAATTCGTTTCTCATTTAGATAATAATTTAGAAAGGGTTAGAT
>NZ_JBCNZM010000136.1:0-5302 GCF_040227615.1 Bacteroides sp. RTP31139st1_H2_RTP31139_211217
TTCTGTTCTTTTCCATCGCAGCGAAATTTTAAGGAGAGGCCAGAGCCCCACCGGTTCCTGAAAATTCCGATCCCTTCGCGGCCTGCCGCCCTTCTGAAAAGCACCGACTCCGGAGGTGCTTTCTCCCCCTTGCGGGCAAGCTGTTTTCTGCTGCAAAACGAGAATCGTGCAGCAGAAAACACAGCTTGCTATTTGCCCTTTGCAAATACCTTCTGCCCGCTCGCGGACAGAACATTGAAAGAGCCGCCGTAAAACGGGGCAAGGACGGCTTCATTAGCGTCGGGATCGTTCACGAGGCAAAGATACCGACCTATTCAATCACTTGTGCCATAAGCGATTACGCCACTTGCGTCCACTTTGACGCCACACGCGGCCATAGCGGAAAAAGAGCATACAACCCGTGTTTTTAAGGGTTTACTTTGCACGTGAGAACGGATACGGGCAATGACACATCCCCCTGTCCGCACACGTGTGGACGGATGCAGAAAACATCGTGTGCAGAGGAAAAAGCGGGTCTTTGTCCGGATAAGCAAATGCGGTTGCGCATGAGTATAAAATCGGACACGCGCCCATGCACCGGCATACCGGCGTAACAGCCTGCCAGCGCACCAGCATATATGCGTGCCGGCATACCAGCATAAAATCTCATGCCGTCACTTGTCCGGATACGTGAAGAGATGAACGATTACCCGATTGTATAACTAAAAACGCATGGAACAATGAAAGAGAAAACGAAATTCGTGGCCTTCTCCACCCAGAAAGGCGGAGCGGGCAAAACCACCCTCACGGTGCTGGCAGCCTCTTACCTGCACTATGTAAAGGGTTTCAATGTCGCGGTCATCGACTGCGATTATCCCCAACACTCCATCGTGGAGATGCGGGAACGTGACCTGAAGCTTGCCCTCGAAGACGAACATTACAAGAGGTTAGCTTACGAACAATTCACCCGGCTTCAAAAGAAAGCCTATCCTGTCGTGGAAAGCAACACGAAAGAGGCGTTGGCCGATGCCGACTACCTCCTGCCGCAAGGTGATTTCGATTATGTGTTCTTCGACCTTCCCGGTACGATCAATAACGAGGATCTGATTCATTCCCTGGCCGGAATGGATTATCTCGTCGCCCCGATCAGTGCCGACCGGGTTGTCATGGAAAGCACCCTGAATTACGCGGTTGTGGTAAAGGAGCATATCATGGGCCGCGAGAAGTCCCGGATGAAAGGGCTGTATATGCTATGGAACATGGTGGACGGACGTGAAAAGACAGAGTTATATCAGGTTTACGAGGCGGTAATGAAAGAGCTGGGTCTTCCTGTTCTGAAGACCTTCCTGCCTGACACCAAGCGTTTTCGTCGTGAGCAGAACGCCAGCCGTCGCTCTGTCTTCCGCTCCACGCTCTTCCCGGCAGACCGTTCTTTGATCCGGGGCAGCAACCTGGATAAACTCGTGGATGAATTGATCGAACTGTTAAAGTAGGATCTTATGAGCGGAAAAGAACATGACGACGGTTTGGACGCTTCCTTCATCATCAGCCAGGCCAAAAGCCGAAACCGGCCATTACATCCTTACACGCCGGAAAAAGAGGAGGAGGCATCGGCTCTATCGGAACCGTCCGGCGAGGCCGCCGCCTCGCCGGCTACGAAAGAGGAGGGACGCCGCCGAAGAGGGAAAGGCCAGGATTACGAGCGTCTTTTTATCCGGAACGCCCCCTCCAATACCCGAAGCGGCAAAACGGTGTATATCCGCAAGGAGTTTCACGAGCGTATAACCCGGATAGTGCAGGTTATCGGTAAGAACGAACTCTCGCTGTATAGCTACCTGGACAATGTGCTGGAGCAGCATTTCGCGACCTATCAGGAGGAAATTTCGGAACTCTACAAGAAACGGAACTCCGATATTTTTTAGTTATGAACCCAATATTTACAACCTATTAAAAACAATCCATCATGTCAGACAAAGCAATTATTTTATCTGTTATCCTGGCGGCCGTCCTTTGCGTCGCCGTGCCCTTCATCTTCCGCGTGTGCCGCTACCGGCGCAGGATGAAAACCCTTATCGTCCCCGACGGCCCTTCGGGGGAGGTCGCCGTGGGGACTGTCCCCACCCCCGAGGCCGAGTACCTGGCCCGTTACATCTGCCTGCTGCGGCTGCCTTTCGCCGGTAACAAGCACGTGAAGATACGTCCGTCGTATCACGAGCGTATCCGCGAGATCACCCGTGTCATCGGTCGTGGCGACGTGACGATCACGGCCTACGTGGACAAGGTTCTCAAGGCGCACCTGGACGATAACCGGGAAACCATCGAGCGGCTTTTCGAGGAGCGTGAGGCCGTGGCCTCCCGGCAACCCAAAGCGGAGGAGCGATGAACGGGGCGTTGTGGCTGCTGCCCCTCTTTGCCGTGGGGTATGCCTTGTGGGCGTTTTTCCGCCTGTGGCGGATGGAACGCAACGAACCGGCAGACGGGATCGTTGCCGAAGACACTCCCTGCCGGCAGGAGATCATCGGCAGGAGCCGCTTTGTCCTCGACCCGCGCCACTCCCGGCCACAAGCTGCCGTAGAATCTGAAACTGAAAAAGTTACGGAAAAAGCCGATATATTTGTGCCCACGAATGTACCCGAACACCCCCGGCAGATTCCGCCGGAAGACCTGGATGAAGTGTTCGGTGTCGCTCCCGAGGGGGAGCCTAACGAACCTCTGGAAATCGACTTTCCGCTGTACGATGAATCTTTCCCGGATGCGGACGCGGAGGAGCCGGATTATGACGAGGATGAAGACGACACCGAAGAGCTGCCCCTTTTGGGCCGCTCGCTTGCCCAGGGGGTTAGTTTTGAACAGATGGGCGAAGCCTACCGCCACGTGGTACATGATCCACCTTCAACAGACGAGCAAAGGGAGGAAACGGGACGTGTCCTCCTGGGCCTGAAACAGACCGACATGTTCGAGGTCATCGTTTCGGGCCGCCCCGACGGGAACGACAGGGTAAAATCCCTGATCGACACCTACCTCTCGGCCTTTCACCGGCGTATGTCCGAGAGGTCTGCGGAAAGCCCATCTCCGCAGGGTTCGGTTCCCACGGGTTTCGACGTCCGTGAGTTTGTTTAACCCCATAATGACATCACGATGAAAGAAAAAGACTACGGGTAGCACGTGAGGCTATCCTCGAACCACTGAAAAAATCCGAATCAAGAAGTTTAACCCGGTGCGGGGCCTATCCATCCCCGCGCCACAATTCAAACATTATCGAGTTATGAGAAAGAACAAGATTCTTCTTCCGGCGGCATTTCTCTTTGCCGCCATCTCCTCCGCTTTCGCGCAGGGCAACGGCATCGCCGGCATTACGGAGGCTACCAACATGGTAACCAGCTACTTCGATCCCGGAACGAAGCTCATCTACGCGATTGGGGCTGTGGTCGGCCTTATCGGCGGGATCAAGGTCTATAACAAGTTTTCGAGCGGCGACCCCGACACGTCGAAGACCGCCGCGAGCTGGTTCGGCGCGTGTATTTTCCTGATTGTCGCCGCGACGATCCTACGCTCTTTCTTCTTGTAGTCCAACCTGTCATGCAAATAATTATGGAATATGGAATCAACAAGGGAATCGGCAAGAGCGTGGAGTTCCGGGGCCTGAAGGCGCAGTACCTCTTCATCTTCGCGGGCGGCCTGCTGGCCGTCTTCGTGGTGTTCGTCATCCTCTACATGGCAGGGGTCGATCAGTGGGTATGTATCGCTTTCGGCGTTGCGGCGGCTTCGGTGCTGGTCTGGCTTACCTTCCGCCTGAACGCCCGTTACGGGGAACACGGGCTGATGAAGCTGTTCGCCGCGCGCCGGCATCCCCGCTACCTGCTCAACCGCAAGTCCCTGCGCCGGTTGCTGAAAAGAAAGGGGGGCCGCGTATGAGAAACATCTTGAAAGCCACCACGCTGGAAAGCAAGTTCCCGCTCCTGGCCGTGGAAGGCGGTTGTATCATCAGCAAGGACGCGGACATAACGGTCGCCTATCGGGTCGAACTCCCGGAGCTGTTCACCGTCACGTCCGCCGAGTACGAGGCGATCCACGCCGCCTGGTGCAAGGCCCTGAAGGTCTTGCCCGAATACAGCGTGGTACACAAGCAGGACTGGGTGCGACATGATGTCGTGTAAGTGATTGTTTAACAAATAATTTAAGTCATCGAGTATGACATAAAACAAAGATTAAACCTGCTGTTTCGTCAGCAGTAGCCTATGGGCAGATGCACCTTAATTGTATTAAGCTGCCCAGACAAGGTAGCCCGCCCGAAAGGGGCAGTTTGAACCGTGAGGGGAAAACAATCGTCGTCAGTATCAGACGGCGCGGGAGCTTGGCTTGAATGGTATGAATAACACATGTGAACTGTCGCTAAACGTCGTTAGTTTGAATGAGCCAAACGATACTGACAGGCTCAAGCCCGGAAACGGGTGCAGCGAGGATAACCCTCTCCAGTCTGGGGTTACACGAACCACACTGCTGCCGGCGGAATGACAGATTCTAACCCATTCTCTTTGTCACTTACACGGAACATGGAAAACCTGTATCTCTCCTACGAAAACAGGTAAGCCGACCGTAAGGAAGGCCGAACGGGATGCAGGCACAGGAATGCGGAAAAAGCGAATGCCGTCCTGTAATGGGGCGGATAGGGGTTTCAACGTTACCCTACGCGAAAGCGGGCAGACTTCCGCATGGTGACTCTTTACAAGAAACTTTTAGAACTTTTTAAAGTTGAAACGCAAATGAACGAATTAGAAATTTCGTGTGCATCGACTGACCGAAAATCGAACGCTTGGGACAGCATAGACTGGCTCCGGTGCGAAATTGCGGTTAAAAAGCTACAAGCACGTATTGTAAAGGCTCAAAAAGAAGGCAGATACGGTAAAGTGAAAGCTTTACAGTGGATGCTAACGCATTCGTTTTACGCCAAAGCATTGGCCGTAAAGCGGGTGACCTCTAACAAAGGTAAAAAGACAGCAGGGGTTGACCGTGTATTATGGAAAACCCCAAAAGCGAAGTTTCAGGCAATCAGCGAACTGAAACGCAGGGGATACAATCCCCAACCGTTGAAACGGGTCTATATCAGCAAAAAGAACGGCAAACAACGGCCGTTGGGTATTCCTACCATGAAAGACAGGGCTATGCAGGCGCTGTATCTGATGGCATTGGAGCCGGTAGCTGAAACGACAGCCGACAACAACTCCTACGGGTTCCGCAAGGAACGAAGCACGTTCGATGCAAGGGAACAATGCTTCTGTGTACTCGCAAAAGACGTATCGCCCGAATGGATACTTGAAGGGGA
>NZ_JBCNZM010000136.1:5312-7984 GCF_040227615.1 Bacteroides sp. RTP31139st1_H2_RTP31139_211217
AGGCTGTTTCGACCACATAAGCCACGAATGGCTGCTGAATAATATCCCGATGGATAAAGTGATGCTCCGCAAATGGCTGAACAGTGGTTTTGTTTACAACTCCGAGCTATTCCCGACGGTTGAAGGCACGCCGCAAGGCGGTATCATATCGCCGACCCTTGCCAATATGACCCTTGACGGATTGGAGGCGGTACTGAAAAGACGGTTTAAGACACACTGTAAAAAGGGCGTCTATACCAGCTACAAGGTACACCTTATACGGTACGCCGATGATTTTGTAATCACCGGAGCATCGAAGGAATTGTTGCAAAACGAGATCTTGCCTATTGTTCGTGAGTTTCTCCATGCAAGGGGGCTTACCCTGTCAGAAGAAAAAACGAAGATAACTCACATCGGCAAAGGATTCGATTTTCTCGGATACAACATTCGCAAGTATAACGGAAAACTTCTGATAAAACCGTCAAAAGAGAGTCTGAAAAGGTTTATGGTCAAAATCCGGAAAACCATCGAAGCTCATAAGGGAGCAAAACAGGAATCCCTGATAAGACTACTGAACCCGATCATAACGGGTTGGGCGAATTACTATCGCTACTCCGTATCATCCAAGACTTTCAGGAAAGCTGACAAACTGATCTTCGAAAAGTTATGGCAGTGGGCACAACGCCGACACCCGAAAAAGGGGAAGTATTGGGTTGCTGACAAGTATTTCCACAAGATTAACAACCGTAAATGGACTTTCGCGGTCACTCCCAACAAGAGAAAACCCGAAAGTATAATCGTGCTGAAACGACTGTACGACACCAAAATAAAGCGGTTTGTAAAAATCAAAGGGGATGCAAACCCATACGACCCGCAGTGGAAGGAATATTTTGAACACAGGGAAACCTACAAAATGCTCCAATCGCTCAACGGGTATAAATCACTGCTGCATCTCTGGAAGAGACAACAACGCTGCTGTCCCTACTGTGGTGAGCCGATAGACAACGAACACTCTTGGAGTGTCGTAAAACAGCTGACAAATAACCGAATGGATAGTTTTCTTCTTCATGACGGTTGCCGCAGAAGTTATTACCAGTTAAAAACAGAGGATTATGAGCCGGCTTTTATGTAGAAATAAAAGCATTGAGTTGCTTGAGCCGTATGAGGGGAAACTCTCACGTACGGTTCTTAGGGGGGAAAGGGGCAGTAATGTCCCTGACCTACCCGACTTCATCCGCGAGCGTTACCGCCCGGCCACGGGCGAGGGGGACATGAGTTTCCTCTCCCGCAGTTACGAGCGGCATTTCAACGAGCGTCCGTTTCTGACCCACGCCTGCTTCCTCTACCTGACGAAAACGACGAGGGAGCGTATGCACATGCGTTCAGACTTCTCGACCCTCTGCCGGGGCAACATCATTCCCAAAGAGGTAAACCGGGAATCGGCGACAAAATTCCTGGAGGCGGCGGAACAGTTCGAGCGTATTCTGAACGATTCGGGTTTCCTGACCCTTGTCCGCCTCACGGGGGACGAGATCACGGGTACGGCGGATTGTCCGGGCCTGCTGGAGCGGTACTTTTCCCTCTCGCTCTCGGAGACGACTTCTCTTCAGGACATCGAGCTGGGGGCCGAGGTTCTGCGCGTGGGCAACAAACGGGTGTGCCTGCACACGCTCTCGGACACGGAAGACCTGCCGGGGCGCGTGGGTACGGATACCCGTTACGAGCGTCTTTCCACCGACCGTTCGGACTGCCTGCTCTCGTTCGCGGCCCCCGTGGGGCTTCTGCTTTCCTGCGACCACCTTTACAACCAGTACGTGTTCCTGGAAGACAGCGACGAAAACCTGCGTATGTTCGAGAAACGTGCGCGTAACATGCAGTCCCTTTCCCGCTACTCCCGCGGAAACCAGATAAACAAGGAGTGGATCGACCAGTATCTCAATGAGGCGCACTCGTTCGGTCTTCAATCCGTCCGGGCCCATTTCAACGTGCTGGCCTGGTCGGACGACGTGCAGGAGCTCCGGCATATCCGCAATGATGTGGGCAGCCAGCTCGCTCTGATGGAGTGCCGCCCGCGCCACAACACCGTGGACGCCGCCACGCTCTACTGGGCGGGTATGCCGGGCAACGCGGGGGATTTCCCCGCCGAGGAATCGTTCTACACGTTCATCGAGCCCGCAGTCTGTTTCTTCACGGAGGAAACCAACTATAAATCCTCGTCCAGCCCTTTCGGCATCAAGCTGTGCGACCGCGTAAGCGGCAGGCCCCTGCACCTGGACATCTCGGACGAACCGATGAAAAAAGGGATCATTACAAACAGGAATAAATTCGTGTTAGGCGGCTCGGGGTCAGGCAAGTCATTCTTTATGAATCATTTAGTCCGCCAATACTGGGAGCAGGGCACGCATGTCGTGCTGGTGGATACCGGTAACAGCTACCAGGGTCTTTGCGAGCTGATCCGGCGTAAGACCAAAGGTGAGGACGGCGTGTATTTTACCTATACCGAGGAACATCCCATCAGTTTCAACCCGTTCTACACCGACGACTACTATTTCGACGTGGAGAAGAAGGACAGCATCAAGACGCTGCTGCTGACACTCTGGAAAACCGAGGACGACAAGATCACGAAGACCGAGAGCGGCGAGCTGGGCGGTGCTATGGACGTGGCGATCGGGCCGCTCGCCGAGGGCACGCGT
>NZ_JBCNZM010000136.1:7994-12693 GCF_040227615.1 Bacteroides sp. RTP31139st1_H2_RTP31139_211217
GCGAGCTGGGCAGTGCCGTGAACGCCTATATCGAGCGTATCCGCGCCGACCGGAATATCGTGCCGTGTTTCGACAGTTTCTACGAGTACCTGCGAGACGACTACCGCCGCGAGCTGGAGGAGCGGGAGATCCGGGTCAGCCGCGAGGATTTCAACATCGACAACATGCTCATCACCCTGCGGCAGTATTACAAGGGCGGACGCTACGACTTCCTTCTGAATTCCCGGGCCAACATCGACCTGCTCTCGAAGCGCTTCGTGGTCTTCGAGGTGGATTCCATCAAGGAAAACAAGGAGCTTTTTCCCGTGGTCACCATTATCATCATGGAGGCTTTCATAAACAAGATGAGACGGCTCAAGGGGGTACGCAAACAGCTCATCGTCGAGGAGGCCTGGAAGGCGCTCTCTACGGCTAATATGGCTGAATATCTGCGTTATATGTATAAAACCGTCCGCAAATACTACGGTGAGGCCATCGTTGTGACGCAGGAGGTCGAGGACATCATTTCCAGCCCGGTGGTCAAGGAGGCGATCATCAACAACTCGGACTGCAAGATCCTGCTCGACCAGCGCAAGTTCATGAACCGTTTCGACGCGATTCAGTCCTTGTTGGGGCTGACCGACAAGGAGAAGGCGCAGATTCTCTCGATCAACCAGTCCAACGACCCTTCCCGTAAATACAAGGAGGTCTGGATCGGTCTGGGCGGCGTTCAGTCGGCGGTCTATGCCACGGAGGTCAGCGTCCCGGAGTACCTGGCCTACACGACCGAGGAAACGGAGAAAGTGGAGGTACAGCGGCTTGCCGGCGAGCTGGGCGGTGATATGGAACTGGCGATCAGGCAGCTCGCCGAGGGCAAACGTTAAAGGGAGGGCAGGCCATGTATCGCAAGTGTATCGGATCAGACCCCACGGCGGCGCGTTTGGACTTCGCGCTGTACGAGGTGGCGGGCGAGTGGGAAAGCCGCTCGGGTTCTCCCCGGGTTCGCATCTACCGCAACCCGGGACGCCGGGGCGGCGGTTTTTACGTGGAGGTGTCCTACAAGGACGGGACACGCTTCTCCCGTCCCGTGAGGAAGTATTGGGGAGGTATCCGTTACTTCGACCTCTACGGGTATGTCGCCCTGGCCTACGATGCGGGGCGCGAGGTGCTCCAGCTCTCCGCCTACGGGGATTATTACCGGGCGTCGGAATGACCGCCCAAGTATTCACGAATTAAATAATGAAAAGGATGAAACGATTGATTTTAACGCTGTTCGTGGGGCTTCTTTGCTTCACGTACCAGGCAAAAGCGCAGTGGACGGTCATCGACCCGTCGAACCTCGTTCAGAACATCAAGAGCGCGGTTCAAAGCTCGACCACGGCGACCAACATGGTCAAGTCGCTGCAAGAGAGTATCAAGATTTATAACCAGAGCAAGGCTTACTACGACGCCCTCAAATCGGTGCATAACATCATCAAGGATGCCCGGAAGGTGAAGCTGACGCTCGAAATGGTCAGCGAGATCACGGAAATCTACACCTCGGGATTCAACCGTATGGTTTCAGACCCGAACTTCACGGTGGACGAGCTGGCGGCGATCTCGGCGGGTTACGCCCGGTTGCTGGAGGAGGGCGGCGCGCTGGTGGCGGAACTCAAGACGGTCATAACCGGCGGCAACGGCCTCTCGCTCTCGGACAAGGAGCGGATGGACGTGGTGGATCAGGTTTACACGAAGATGCTGGAGTACCGCAACCTCACGCGCTATTACACGCGCAAGACCATCTCCGTGTCCTTCATCCGCAGCCGCGAAAAGGGCGACGCGCACCGGGTGCTGGCACTTTACGGGAACCCGAACGACAGATATTGGTAACCTGAAAACGGAGGCAGTCATGGATTTCGACAATTTACACCAGGTTCTCCGGAACCTGTATCAGGAGATGATGCCGCTATGCGGCGACATGATCGGGGTGGCGAAAGGTATCGCCGGCCTGGGTGCGCTCTTTTACGTGGCTTACCGGGTATGGAAGGCACTGGCCAATGCGGAGCCTATCGACGTGTTCCCGCTCCTGCGGCCTTTCGCCATCGGCTTGTGCGTGATGTTCTTTCCCACCGTGGTTCTGGGGACGATCAACGCCGTGATGTCGCCCGTGGTGCAGGGCACGCACGCCATACTGGAGGGGCAGACATTGGATTTGCAGGCATACCAGCAACAGAAGGACGATTTGGAAGCCGAGGCCCACAGGCGCGAGGGCAAGGCTTGGTTAGTGGACGACGAGGTGTATGAACAACGGCTTGCGGATATGGGTATCACGGACTTGGGCGAGATTATCAGCATGTGGGCCGAACGCACGTGGTACGACATCAAGGCCGGTTTCCGGCAACTTGTCCGGGACTTCTTCGAGTTGTTGTTCAACGCCGCGGGGCTTACCATCGACACGCTGCGGACATTCTTTTTAGTCGTGCTGTCGATTCTGGGGCCCTTGTCGTTCGCCCTCTCCATTTACGACGGCTTCCACTCGACGCTCGCGAGTTGGATTTCCCGCTATATCAGCGTGTACCTTTGGCTTCCCATCGCCGACCTGTTCTCCGCGGTGCTGGCCAAGATCCAGACGTTGATGCTCCAGGCGGACGTCCTGGCCCTGCAAGACCCCAACTACATTCCCGACAGCGGCAGCGGTGTCTATATTATCTTTTTGATTATAGGTATCATAGGCTATTTCACGATCCCCACCGTTGCCGAGTGGGTGATCCAGTCGGGCGGAGCCGGCGGGGCTATGGGCGGTATCAACAAGGCCGGGGCATTCGCCACGGGTGTCGCGGGCGGTATCGCCGGCAACATGATCGGCCGCACGTTCGGGCGTCGCGGCGGTGGCGGTTCCTCCTCCGGTAACGGGGGCGGTGGCCAGGCTTCGGGCAGTGCCCCCAACGGGCGCAACCTGGCAACACAAGGTAACAGTAATCATTCATAACAATTTGGACAATGGAATTCAAGTCATTAAAAAACATCGAAACAAGTTTCAGGCAGATTCGGCTTTTCGGTATCGTGTTCCTCTGCCTGTGCGCGCTGGTATCCGTGTTCAGCGTGGTCGCGAGCTTCCGTTTCGCCGAAAAGCAGCGCGAGAAGATCTACGTCCTGGACGGGGGCAAGTCGCTGATGCTGGCGCTCTCGCAGGATTTGAGCCAGAACCGCCCCGTGGAGGCGCGCGAACATATCCGGCGTTTTCACGAGTTGTTCTTCACCCTCTCGCCCGACCGTGCGGCCATCGAGAGCAACATCAACCGCGCGCTGTTCCTGGTCGATAAGAGCGCCTTCGCCTATTACCAGGACATGCAGGAGAAAGGTTACTACAACCGTGTGGTGTCGGGGAACATCAGCCAGCGTATCGAGGTGGACTCCGTGGTGTGCGACTTCAACGCCTATCCCTACCGGGCCATGACCTATGCCCGGCAAATGATTGTCCGCGAGAGCAACATCACCGAGCGTTCGCTGGTCACGCGCTGCGAGCTGATCAACTCGGGGCGTTCGGACAATAACCCGCAGGGTTTCATCATGGAGAAATTCGAGATTCTGGAGAACCGCGATTTACGTACATTAAAAAGATAAGGCTATGGCAAAGAAGAGAATAAAGGCTTTCGGGGAGTGGGTCGAAGACCACCTGCGCCGCGCTTGCGGGGCGCTCTCGCCCGATAAGCGGATTATCGTGATCCTCACGCTGCTCTTGTTCTTTTCCGTCTTGTCGCTCTACTTTACCGTGTCTTCCATCTACCGCTTCGGCAAGGGAGCCGGGGAACGGATGCAGATACGGCATATCGAGCGGCTGGAGCTGGAATTAAGACAACGGCAGGAGGCCGACAGTGTAAAACATCTAAAAGATTTCAATTATGACGACGAACGAAAAACAGAATAAACAGCCGGAGGCGGGGAAAAAGGAACTCACGCCCCGGCAGATACAGATGCGGAAGAAGATGGTGGTCTTCCCGCTCTTTTTCCTGGCCTTTGCCGGGTGCATGTGGCTGATCTTCTCCCCCGGCGAAAAAGAACGGGAGGAGCCTTCGGCGGGTTTCAACACGGAGCTGCCGACCCCGGAATCGGAGGGTATCCTCTCGGACAAGCGTGATGCCTACGTGCAGGAGGAGATGCGGCGCAGGGAGCGGGAAAAGATGCGCTCCTTGCAGGATTTCGCGTTCGGGATGGAGGACGAGGAGGAAGAGCCTGTCATGCCCGCTGCCGTGCCGGATAAGTCTTCCGGCTCTGCCGGCGGTTCGTCGGGAGCTTTCCGGACTTCCCGTGCCGCCTATGCCGACATCAACCGCCAGTTAGGCAGTTTCTACGAGGAGACCGCCGGTGAAACGGGGGAAGAGCGCGAGATGCAGGCCCGCATCGAGGAACTGGAACGCCGCCTGGAAGAACAGCAGGCGCAGAAAACGGCCCAGGAGGAGCAGGTGGCGCTGCTGGAGAAGTCCTACGAGATCGCCGCCCGCTACATGAACGGCGGTCAGGCCCCTGAAGCCCCGCGTCAGAAAACCTCCGTTTCCGGCAAGGCTTCCGTGCAGCCCGTGCGCCAGGTGCGCCGTAACATCGTGTCGCTGCTCGCCGCCCCGCTGCCCGATTCGGTCTTCGCCCGTGAGTTCGTCAAGCCCCGGAACTGGGGTTTCAACACGGTGGGGAGCGACCTTCGCGAGCCCGAGCGTAACAGTATCCGTGCCGCCGTGCAGCAAAC
>NZ_JBCNZM010000136.1:12703-13338 GCF_040227615.1 Bacteroides sp. RTP31139st1_H2_RTP31139_211217
AAACCGTGACGCTCACCGATGGCGGGGAGGTTACTTTCCGGCTGCTGGAACCGATGATGGCGGGAGATCTGCTCATCCCCTCGGGTACGCCCGTAACGGGGGCGGCGAGGATCAACGGCGAACGGCTGACGGTCAAGGTCAGCGCTGTCCAGCACGGCGGGGCGGTCGTTCCGGTCGATCTGTCGGTCTATGACACGAACGGCAACGAGGGTATTCCCGTGCCGGGGTCGGAAGAACTCAATGCCGTGAAGGAGATCGCCGCCAATATGGGCGCGGGCATGGGCAGCAGTATCACGATCACGGACGATGCCGGTTCGCAACTGCTCTCCGACCTGGGGCGCAGCGCCATCCAGGGCGTGTCGCAATACGTGAGCAAGAAGATGCGCTCGGTCAAGGTCACGCTCAAGGCCGGTTACAGCGTCCTGTTGCTCCCGCCCCTTCAATAAGGGTACAAACGACGTACTTCCGTACACCACTGAAAAAATCCATTTTTATCAACAATCAAAAATTTATCGAGTATGAAAAAGATTCTTCTGGCACTCGCTTTTATCGGGTGCATGTTCGCTGCCCACGCGCAGGAAAAGCCCTCCACGGGCGATTTGTACGACGGTCTTACCCGTCCGGTGACTTTCAAC
>NZ_JBCNZM010000137.1:0-322 GCF_040227615.1 Bacteroides sp. RTP31139st1_H2_RTP31139_211217
AGATGCAGAAGTCCTCTCCCACCCCAGCCACCGGCGCTGCCTTCTTCTTCCGCGGGGCTGCTTTAGGACGGGCATTGCCAGTAAGGAAATCATAATCGGGGATACGGATGTGCATCACGTAGGGGTTGGCCACCCGCTCCACGATGCCGGCGTCGAACATCTTGTTGAAGAAGTAGCGCGTACGGTTGCGAGGCCACCCCAATATCTCCATCCAGCGGGCCAGGGAAAGTACGGACTCGCCACGTACACAGTCGAAAAGGTGTCCCCTGACGTTGCAGGTCACCGTGCTGTAGTTGACGTGTGTCAGCACAAAGACAAAGGC
>NZ_JBCNZM010000137.1:332-11087 GCF_040227615.1 Bacteroides sp. RTP31139st1_H2_RTP31139_211217
GGCTTCGAAGGCATCGGCGGCTTTCTCTCCGGTTTTCCTATTCATTTGTTCCTCAAACAAGGCTTTGGGGAAGAGGAGATAGCCTTTCTTCAGCATCTCCGTTGTCATGGGTCTCATTTCTTTTTCCATTTTTGTCTATTCTTAATTCGATAATGCGACAAAGGTAAGGGACCAGCCAGGGGGATACAAATAAGCAGTTAGAATCGGCTAAAAATTAATGAAATACATAAGGTGGCGAGAGAGGGGTTCACCTCATCCTCCACCACCCTATATAATAATATACTAAAATAATCAGAATGTATTAGAAATACATTCTCTATTTCGCATATTTTTTAGAGACCAGAAGATACGGATTTTTCACGGTCATATCCTTCACGTGGTCGGGCATCCCCCAGTAGCTCAGGAGAATGCCTATCTGTACGGGGGTGAGGTGGGCAGTCCTGGCGGTATAGCCCTGGTCCGTCAGATCCTTCAGCAGGCAAGCGTGTTCCGCAATGGAACGGCGCAGGGCCTTTACGGCCGAGCAGGCATACGCGTAGTTTGGGTAATAGGCCACTGCCACATCTGCAATGCGATGGCATCCCTCGAGCAGCCATTCAAAACTTTGTTCTTTTATCATTTTGCATATATTTATTAATAAAACATGTTGCAAAGTTAGAATGGGAGGGAAAACTGGGAAAGTTCGAGTGGCAATAAGAAAACTTGCTCAAGAAAAATGAATGTGTCAAAACGGTTGATGACACACCCTCACTGTCTTATTGATAAAAGCAACACTTTCATACTATAATAGTAAAGCACACATTTTGTGTATTTCATGCAACTTATCGGTCAGCGATTTTTTTTAAGAGAGACAGCCATATTATATCTCGCCTGCCTATTAACGAGGAGTTCCGCACTAATCCCTAAGGCTGCTTCTACCATAAGAGCGAAGTCACTGGTTACATCTCCCTCTCCCTCTTGAAGTACCCCAGCACCGTGGCCGGTGTAAGACAGCAGCGTTCTACGCTTTTCAGGCGGCTCTGAAAAGTATATCGGGAGCATAGCACAAGGCAGAACCAAGTATAGTTCAAGCTACGGTGCAAGCGGTGCTGAAGGTGGTCGAAAAAACGGGAAACACGGGCAAAGAAGCTAGCGATACGCTCGCGGGGGACAAAACGGGAAGGCTGTACGGCAGCATTGCGGGAGCGCTTGGCGGCACGTTCCATCTGTGCAAGGGTATACTCCAGTTGCTCGATGTCATTGCGAGTGTTCTCCATGGTTTGTTCCAATTTCTCGCGTCGTGCCTGCTGCTTGGTATATCGTTCTTTTCTGTCAGCGATTCGGTTTTTGAGGTCTTCTGCGGTGAGGTTTATTCCTTTGTTCTGGATTGATTTCATTATAAACGTCTGTTTTATAGTTGTTTGTCTGTATATAAGTTCACGAAAACACATCATCCGTCTGCACCGAATGCATAATGCATAAAGGGCAAACGGATGATATATCAGGAGCAAATGTACGATGAATATTGCAGATAAAGTTCTTAATGACCATTAAGTCTTGTTATAAAACATGATATTATCTACTGCAAATTTGGAGATTATCAGAAAACACGTACCTTTGCAATGTGTTTTTCATAGTATTAGATTTAAGGTTAACAAAAGATTGGCTGTCTGGGATAGATAGCCTTTTTTTTATGCCCGCACCATTCGATTCATCCAATTAGTATCAATTCACTTTATACAACTTTTTAACCCACCAAAAGTGTTTTTAAACCCCAAAAGTTGTAGATTATAAATACTATGTTTATATTTGCAACATGAAAAAAGCGCTCGAGAAAATGTAGTATCTACAACTCGTCTGTGAAGTAGGTGGCGGTTGTGATATAGACAGCGTTCATAAGACAAACAAGCAAGCAATCTACAACAATAAAAATATGAAAGTTAGACTTATGACGAAAGTTAGTGCTGCAACCCTCATTTCAGCAATTGCCTGCAGCATATTCACGGGATGTACCGAAAAAGACCTATACAATCCCGAACGTGGAAAAACAGAACTAAAGCCGGAGAGCGAATACTTTGACTTTGCAACAACAGCCCAGGTAGCTTTTGACGTGAATTATGGAAAAATCGCAGGAGGCGCATTAATAGAGGTGTTTACAGAAGACCCCATCACCTATCAGACAAACAACCTCTACTCCATCAACGGCGAAGCGGTTTTTAAAATCTTTGCAGATGCAGACGGACGCTTCACCGGCAACGTAGAACTGCCCAAAGCGACAGAAAAGGTATATATCATCTCACAAAGTTGGGGAGCCCCCATGTATGTGGAAGCAGATGTGGAAAATGGCAAAGTGGTGGTAGATATGACCGAAAATAATGCCAACACCCGCTCAACTGCCATGACACGTGCAAAATCCAACCTGACTATCGACCTAAAGGATAGGAAGGAACGGGTATACTCCATCGTTGGATGGGGACAATCTCACGGTGAGATTATTGATAATAATGACATTGTAACTACGGGAAATTTCAATGACGGAACTTTAAAGCAGTTACAACACACACTGTGGAAAGGTTATGACAGCAAACCCAGCAATCTGGACAACAGAGCTTTGGTGAGCGATACAAAGCATGTGAACACCACCATTGCCCAAGCATATATCAACAACCAGGGACAACACGTAACGATTACCGATGCAGAACTGTATCTGACCTTCCTGACCGAACGTGCCGGTTACCTGACTTCCATCGGCTATTATTACTACAAGACCAATGACGTTCCCAACAGCCCTGACAAGGTAGACAAATTCATTATCATCCCTAATGCATCCATTGCAGGAGACGACCCATATACCGGACGAGGTAGTAACAAGTATTCCCAATCTGCCGCTCCTATAGAGAGGAATACAAAAATACAACTTCTGTATCAGGACGAAAACGGTAATGTCTCCACCAAATTCCCGGCAGGATATACCATAGGATATTTCATCATCCCCAATGGATATACCCCCAATAAAGGTATCGACTACTCTATAAATTATATATATTCCAATAAAGAATGGAACAAGATATATGCAGGCCAACAAGCTCGCTTTATCTCCCTCTCCACCAGCAACGGCACGGTAGTCTACGGAGTAGAAGATGGCGATGATACCAGCTACGAAGACATACTGTTCTGTATCGATGCCAACCCCAATGAAGCCATTCAAGACCCGGACCGTCCGGTCATAGACCCGGAAGAGCCTACGGTGACGAGCTCCGAAACAACCTACCGCACGTATGCCTACGAAGACATCTGGCCCAATGGCGGTGACTATGACTTGAACGACGTGATTATCGAACACAAACGGGCCATTTCATTCAACAGCAACAATTATGTGCTGAAGGTGGAAGACACCTTTGTACCCGTACAGAAAAGTGGTGCCGCCACATACTCCAACGCATTTGCCGTGCAATATGTGGCCAGCCAGCGAGGCAGCATAGAACTGCCTGCCGGAGCAGTCGATGAAACAGAGACCTCTTCTGTCATCCTATTCCCCGATGCAAAGTCTGTGCAGGGCAACGAATTTACCGTAACCCGTACATTTGCAGACAACACATTGCCTAAGAAGAATCTGGAGAGCGACTTGAACCCGTTCATCATTGCCCAGTATACAGCCGGAGCCGACAACCGGACAGAAGTGCATCTGCCCAAGAAGAAAGCGACCGGTAAAGCCAACGCAGAGCAAATCGGAGCCGAAGACGATGCCTACTACATCAACAAGGACGGCAAATATCCATTCGCCATCATGCTGCCGGCCACAACCGGCACGGAAGGCCCCATCCGGTTCACTCCGGCAAAGGAAACCGTACGCATCGACCTGGAGTATCCCGATTTCGCCAAATGGGTAGAGTCCAATGGTGCCACCAATAATGACTGGTATCTCTACTACCAGTCGTCCAAAGAGTGAAATCCTACGACATTGCTTAAAGAAGAGCCGCGCAATAGTTGCATTTGCGCGGCTTTTTCATGCATGACCATTACCGTTATGAAATTATTTTTTCTACATTTGCATCCGCTAAAAGGAAACAAAACCGCATCAGGCTGAAAAAAACATGAGGAATACATCACCCGCCGCACCTACCATCCGCTTCCGCCGCTGGAGCAGAAAAGCCTACGCTGCATTTGCCAGCATAGGACGGTGTGTCACCATCGGTTGCCTGCGCAAAAGCGTGGCAGACAGCTCTCTGTCCAAACAGAAGACTGCGGGAACCGCCGGACATGCCGGATGCGGGGAAGAGAGTACCTGGAAAGGAGAAACGGAAGGAAGGGAAACCGACACCGGCATTCCGCTGGGTAGCAGCAGCGTCCTGACAAGTATCCTCACGGAGCCGGGAACGAACCGGCACATTCTTTTTGAAACACAATTCATCCGCCCCTGCGGGAATACGGGCGGACAAGACACATATAGCCTGAAACAAAAGAGAACAAGAGGTACGGATTACCGGAAGCCATGCAGCAGAATGACGAGCTGCACCGCCCCGGCAATCCGTACCTCTGTCTTTATCCATGAACATAACCCAAGAAAGATATGACCCTACAGAAATTAAAGGAACAAGTGCTGCGCGGCAGCCACATCAGTAAGGAAGAAGCCGAATGGCTGGCTGTGCAACCCGACAAGGAAGCGCTATACGAAGCTGCCCACGAGATAACCCGGGGCCTGGCCTCGGAGGAGTTTGACATGTGCTCCATCATTAATGCCAAGTCCGGACGATGCCCGGAAAACTGCAAGTGGTGTGCACAGTCGTCGCACTACAAAACCCAGGCAGACGTGTACGACCTGGTGGACAAAGAAGAATGCCTGCGGCATGCCCGGCATAATGAAGCCCAGGGCGTGGCACGTTTCTCGCTGGTGACCAGTGGACGGAAGCCCTCCTCCAGAAACATGGAGAAACTGTGCGAAGCCGCCCGGCACATGCGCCGGCACTCGTCCATCCAGTTGTGCGCATCACTGGGACTGCTCAACGAAGACGAAATGCGGGCACTGCACGACGCAGGCATCACCCGCTATCACTGCAACCTGGAGACAGCCCCCTCCTACTTTCCCCAACTGTGCAGCACGCACACGCAGGAAGAGAAGCTGCGCACCCTGCAAGCCGCCCGCAACGTAGGCATGGACATCTGCAGCGGCGGCATCATCGGTATGGGCGAGAGCATGGAGCAACGTATCGAATTCGCCTTCACACTGCGCGAGCTGGAAGTACAGTCCATCCCCATCAACCTCCTGAGCCCCATCCCCGGCACACCGCTGGAACGGCAGGCGCCACTCAGCGAGGAGGAAATACTGACCACCATCGCCCTCTTCCGCTTCATCAACCCGACGGCTTTCCTCCGCTTTGCCGGAGGACGCTCGCAACTGAGCAAGGAGGCCGTGAAGCAAGCGCTGCACATCGGCATCAACTCTGCCATCGTGGGCGACCTGCTGACAACGCTCGGCTCGAAAGTGTCGGAAGACAAGGTGCTGATAGAAAATGCCGGATACCGGTTCTGCGGCTCGCAGTTCGACAGAGAGCACCTATGGCACCCCTATACCTCCACCACCAACCCGCTACCGGTGTACAAGGTGAAGCATGCCGAAGGCGCCACCATCACCCTGGAAAGCGGAGAAACACTCGTAGAGGGAATGTCGTCGTGGTGGTGCGCCGTCCACGGGTACAACCACCCTACACTGAACCGGGCGGCAGAGGAACAGCTGGGCAAGATGTCGCATGTGATGTTCGGAGGGCTGACACACGACCCTGCCATTGAACTGGGCCAGTTGCTGCTACCGCTCGTCCCGCCGTCCATGCAGAAGATATTCTATGCCGACTCGGGCTCGGTGGCAGTAGAGGTGGCCTTGAAAATGGCCGTGCAGTACTGGTATGGCAAGGGAAAGGCGAAGAAGAACAATTTTGTGACTATCCGTTCGGGTTATCACGGGGATACATGGAATGCCATGTCTGTCTGCGACCCGGTGACGGGCATGCATTCGCTGTTCGGGGCATCATTGCCGGTGCGCTATTTCGTGCCGCAGCCGCGCTCGCGCTTCCACGGCGAATGGGATGAACGGGATACGGTGGAACTGCGGAAACTGGTAGAGGAGCATCACGAGGAACTGGCAGCGCTTATCCTCGAACCTGTGGTGCAGGGCGCTGGCGGCATGTGGTTCTACCACCCCCAGTACCTGCGCGAAGCGGCACAGATATGCAAGGAACATGGCCTGCTGCTGATATTCGATGAGATAGCCACGGGCTTCGGACGGACGGGAAAACTCTTTGCCTGGGAGCACGCGGGTGTAGAACCGGACATCATGTGCATAGGAAAGGCCATAACGGGCGGATACATGACGCTGTCTGCCGTACTGACGACGAATGAAGTGGCGGATACCATCTCCAACCATACACCGGAGGTGTTTATGCACGGACCCACCTTTATGGGGAATCCACTGGCATGCGCCGTAGCGTGCGCTTCGGTGAAGCTGCTGACCTCGCCCGAATACGACTGGCAAGGCAAGGTGACTCGCATCAGCCGGCAACTGCAAGAAGAGCTTGAACCGGCACGCCGATTACCGCAAGTGACGGATGTACGTGTGCTGGGAGCCATCGGGGTGATTGAGACAAAAAAGCCCGTAGACATGGCGTGGATGCAAAAACGCTTCGTTGAGGAGGGAATCTGGGTACGCCCGTTCGGAAGATTGGTATACCTGATGCCTCCGTTCATTATAGAGCCGGAACAGTTGAGGAAGCTGACGGGAGGGTTGATGAAAATTATACAGGAAATGAATTGAGAGGATAAAGGGAAAATTATTATATCAAGAATTTATGAACGTAACTAACTATATGCAGCAAGAGCTGCAAACATTGAAAGAACACAGCAACCTGCGCCGCCTGCCGCAACTGACACACGAGGGACGCACGGTTGTAGCCGATGGCCGGCATATGCTGAACCTTTCGTCCAACGACTATCTGGGTCTGGCTGCCGACCGCCAGCTGAAGGAAGAATTCCTGCAGACACTGACACCGGACACCTTCCTGCCGACTTCCTCCTCCTCCCGCCTGCTGACGGGGAACTTCGGGATTTACGAAGAGCTGGAGACGGAACTCGCTACACTTTTCGGCACAGAGACAGCACTGGTGCTCAATAGCGGCTATCATGCCAATATGGGGATTCTACCCGCCGTGAGCGATGCACAAACCCTGATATTGGCAGACAAGCTGGTGCATGCCAGCATCATCGACGGCATCCGCCTATCCACCGCACGCTGCATCCGCTTCCGCCACAACGACCTGGTACAACTGGAACGCCTGCTGGAACAACACCATGCAACATTCCGGCAATTGATTATCGTCACAGAAAGCATCTTCAGCATGGACGGTGACCAAGCCGACCTCACGGCATTGGTGCGTTTGAAAAAAAGATACTCCAACGTACTGCTCTATGTGGACGAAGCCCATGCATTCGGCGTAAGGGGACCGCGCGGTCTGGGCTGCGCCGAAGAAACCGGATGCATCCGGGATATAGATTTCCTCGTGGGCACCTTCGGCAAGGCAGCGGCGTCTGCCGGCGCATACATCGCCTGCTGCCGGACGATACGCGAGTATCTCGTCAACCGGATGCGAACCCTCATCTTCACCACGGCATTGCCTCCGACAAGTATTGCCTGGACACTGTTTATCGTACGGAAACTTGCCAGAATGCAGGACCACCGCGAGCATCTGGCAAGAATCAGCCGGACACTGCGCGAAGCATTACAAGCCAAGGGGTACGGATGCCCCAGCGCAAGCCATATCGTCCCACTGATTATCGGCCCCAGTGCCGACACCGTGCTGTGCGCAGAGTTGCTGCAGAGGCATGGCTTTTATGCACTGCCGGTACGCCCGCCCACGGTGCCCGAAGGGACATCACGTATCCGCTTCTCGCTGACAGCGGACATTACAGAACAAGAGATAGAAGAAATAATTAAATATATATAGTATAAGAAAATTCATCACATATATTATTATGAAACAAGTTTACATCATCAAAAAAAATAATCCCAAGCTGCTACTGTTCTTCGCAGGATGGGCAGCCGACGAAACACCCTTTAAACAATATTGCCCCCAAGGCATGGACTACATGATTTGCTATGACTACCGCACGCTCGATTTCGATACCTCCATCCTGGAGCAATACCGGCAAGTGAACGTAGTGGCATGGTCCATGGGCGTATGGGCAGCTCCCATCGCACTGGCTTCCGTGCCCAAGGAGAAACTGCTGCTTATAGCTTTCAATGGTACCATTACCCCTATCGGTGACACAGATGGAATTCCCGAAAAGACCTTCCGAGACACCTTGAGCGGACTGACTCCCGCCTCGCTCCAGAAGTTCATGCGCCGCATGTGCAAAGACAGCAATGCCTACAAAGCCTTCCTTGCCATCACTCCCCGCCGGGACTTCAACGAAATTAAGGAAGAGCTGGAACTCATTGAGAAAAAATACACCCAAATGAGAGGGATAACCATCGATGAAAACGGCAATTATATCTACTCCAATGATGACGAGATGGATGCCTTTGTAAACGATAAATACCAATACATCGATTATGACTACGCTTTCATAGGCGTCAACGACCGCATCTTCCCTTTAGAAAATATGAAACTAAATTTCGATGACATGTTCGATGACGACAAACTGATTGTTGCAGACTGCGCCCACTATGACGAACCAATGTTCCGCTTCTTGCTGCAAGACATGTGGTCGATGCCCATTGACGATTTTCTAAGCCATCTGAGAGAACTGGATACATAACAAAAGGATTGAAAAAAATGACAGATACCCCTACACACCCCATAGACAAAGAACTTGTAGCAAAACGCTTCTCCTACTCGCGAAGCACCTACGACCGCGAAGCCAGCGTGCAACGGCAAGTAGCCGAAAAAATGATGCGCCTACTGACCGATGCCCTGCTTTCCGCAGGCATACCCCGTCCGCAACTTCCTACACACTTCCGCCACATCGTAGAGCTTGGTTGCGGAACGGGCAGCTACTCGCGCATGTTGCTGAACACCTTGCAACCGGAAACGCTGTTGCTGAACGACCTCTGCCGGGATATGGAGGAATGCGTCAGGGAGCTATGCACTACGCGCACTCCCCGCGTCAGCTTCTTGCCGGGTGATGCCGAAGCTCTCGACTTCCCCAGAGAAACCGACCTGATAACCTCGTGCTCCACCCTGCAATGGTTCAACGACCCAGGTGCTTTCCTCACCCGCTGCCACCAAGCACTGGTGGCAGACGGCCTGCTTGCCTTCAGCACCTTCGACACCACAAACATGCACGAAATACGCCAACTGACGGGGCATGGGCTGGACTATCTCTCCGTTGAGGAGCTGCAAGCCCTGCTGTCTCCCCACTTCGATATTCTCCATGCCGAGGAAGAGGTAGTAACCCTGCCCTTCCCCACCCCTCAGGCAGTGCTGAAGCATCTGAAGCAAACCGGAGTGACGGGAACGGAAAAAAGGATATGGACGCGCAGCCGCCTGCAATCCTTCTGCAAAGAATACACAACCCGGTTCAGTGATGCCGCAGGCAACGTAAACCTGACCTATCACCCCATTTATATCATCGCACGAAAAAAAACAAAATAATGGAAACAAAAAACATCTACTTCATCAGCGGCATTGATACAGATGCCGGAAAAAGCTATTGCACCGCCTGGTACGCCCGTGAGCTTATGCAACGCGGCCTGCGCGTCATCACCCAAAAATTCATCCAGACCGGCAACACCGGTCATTCCGAGGACATCGACCTGCACCGCCGCCTCACCGGAACCGGCTACCTGCCGGAAGACAAAGAGGGGCTGACCATGCCCGAGATATTCTCCTATCCCTGCTCTCCCCACCTCGCCGCCCGCATAGACAAGCGCCCGATAGACTTCGGAAAAATAGAGCGTGCCACCAGGGAACTTTCCCATCGCTATGATACCGTGCTCGTAGAAGGCGCCGGCGGTCTGATGGTTCCCCTTACCGAAGATTTCCTGACGATAGACTACATTGCGGAGAAGCAGTACCCGCTTATCTTTGTCACCTCCGGAAAGCTGGGCAGCATCAACCACACCTTGCTGAGCTTCGAAGCCATCAAGAACCGGGGCATCGCGCTCGATACGGTACTCTACAACCTCTATCCCACGGTAGAGGACAAGACTATCCAGGAAGACACGATGAAATACATCAAGCAGTATTTGTCCAAGCACTTTCCCGGAACAAAGTTTGAGGTAGTGCCGGAAATTGTGTAAATTTGCAGCACATAAACGTCCTACTGCACATGGAAGCATTTACATTAGATTCAACTGAAATTATCGTACTCGCTACGGCGGGTGGTCTGTTCCTTATTCAAATTATCTACTACCTCTGTCTCTACAACCGTATTCATGCGCGCAGCCGTGCCGTGAAGCAGGGAGACACGCACTTCACCCAGGAACTGCCCCCCATATCCGTCATCATCTGCGCCCGCGAGGAATCCGAGAATCTGCGCCGCAACCTGGGCGCCGTGCTGGAGCAGGACTATCCCCAATTTGAAGTCATCGTCATTAACGACGGCAACACCGATGAGAGCGAGGATTACCTGACCATCCTCGAGGAGAAATATCCCCATCTCTACCACAGCTTCGTGCCCGATTCCTCCCGCTACATCAGCCGCAAGAAGCTGGCCGTGACGCTTGGAATCAAGGCCAGCAAATATGAATGGCTGGTGTTCACCAATGCCAACTGCATGCCCCAAAGC
>NZ_JBCNZM010000137.1:11097-13322 GCF_040227615.1 Bacteroides sp. RTP31139st1_H2_RTP31139_211217
ACCAATGGCTGCGACTGATGGCACGCAACTTCACATCACGTACCCAAGTGGTGCTGGGATACAGCGGCTACGAACGCGGCAAAGGCTGGCTGCACAAACGGGCGGCATTCGACAATCTGTTCACTTCCATGCGCTATCTGGGATTTGCCCTGGCAGGCAGCCCCTACATGGGCATCGGGCGTAACCTGGCCTACCGGAAGGAACTCTTCTACCAACAGAAAGGATTCTCCGCACACCTCAACCTGCAACGGGGAGACGACGATTTGTTCATCAACCACGTGGCTACCCCGGAGAACACGCGGGTAGAAACGGATGCCAATGCCATTGTGCGCATGCAGCCGCTTCTGCGTACCAAGGACTGGAAAGAAGAGAAAATAGGCTACGCCTCCACAGCACGGCTGTATCATGGAATGCAACGCTGGCTGGCCGGTTTTGAGACCCTGACCCGCCTGGCATTCCACGCATCCTGGATAGCCGCGATGGTCATCGGCATTCTGCACTTCCACTGGCTGGCAGCAGGCGTCGCTTTTCTTTTGTTCCTGTTCCGTTTCACCATGCAGGCAGTCATTGTCAACAAGACTGCCCACGACCTGGAAGAACAGCGCAGATATTACTTCACACTACCGGCTTTCGACCTATTGCAGCCGATACAGTCTTTACGTTGGAAATGGTACTGTCTGTTCCGCAAGAAAAGCGATTTTCTGAGAAAGTGATTCTCTTATTCGTAACGGATGGAAGTTGCCGGATGGATGCGTGTAATCAGGAATGATGGGCCCAGCAACATCAGGACCGAAGCCAGCAATGTGCCGGCATTCAGCAGCAGGAACAGCCAGATATTGCAAGATACCGGAACAGTAGCCATGTAATAGGTTTCAGGGTCGAGCTTGAACAAGCCGGACCAGCGCTGCACGAAATAGAACGCAAGGCCGATTATGTTCCCCCAAAGCATGCCTTTCCCAATGAGGAAGACCGAAAACCAAAGGAAGACTTTACGGATGGTAAAGTTATTGGCTCCCAAAGACTTCAGCACGCCTATCATGGAGGTACGCTCTATGATGATAATCAGCAGGCCGGATACCATGGTGAAACCCGCCACCCCAATCATCAGAATGAGAATGACCCAGATGTTGACATCCAAGATGCCCAGCCAGGCAAAGATTTGGGGATTGAGCTGCTCTACATTACGGACGCAATACTCGGCACCATAGCGGTCGGGATTCTCATCCGTATCGGCAGCTATCTCATAGGTGGTTTCTTCCAGCTTGTCATAATCGCGTATTTCCAGCTCCACACCGCTCACCTGGTCCGGCTCCCAGTTGTTCAGGCGATTCACCAGATAGAGGTCGGTAAGCAGGAATAGGTTGTCGTATTCGGAGAAGTTGGTTTGGTAGATACCTACAATCTTCAGGCGGCGAGCACGCACATCGTCCTGGATGAAGTAGGTGTCTATCTTGTCACCAAGTTTCAATTGCAGCTTGTTGGCAAGAGACTTTGAGATGACTACGCGGTTGGACGAAGCGGAATCGCTGAATTGCGGAAACTCCCCCTCCAGCAGATGGCGGTGGAAAAAGGTGCTGTCATACTCCTGCCCCACACCTTTCAGCACCATTCCCTGAAAGGCATCGGCGGTCTTTATCATCCCCGGCTTGGTGGAGTAGCGTTGTACATGCTTCACTTCGGGATAATCGGAAAGCGCAGCCATCATGCTGTCGCCCACCACCACCGGGCGCGTCTCATAAGAGCGTGCAGCATCCAAGTTGCCTATCTGGATATGGGCACCGAAACCCACGATTTTATCCCTCACCTCGCTCTTGAAGCCGACAATGACGGACACGGCAATAATCATCACCGCCAGTCCGAGAGCAATACCCACCATGGCAATAAGGACAGCCGGACGGGAAACTTGCTTGCCCGGCTCCGAGTTGCGATAAATGCGCAACGCTATAAAGCGAGATAAGTTCATGGGCCATTATTTTTTAGGCGCAGATTACACGGAAGATTTGAAACAAACGTCTTTATCTTAAGTTTTCCGTGTAATCCGCGTAATCCGCGCCTAATGAATTATTTCATTTTATTCGGTTCGTCCCGGATAGGCTTCCAATGCTTTTTGCAATACAAACAAGGCGCGGTTCAAGTCATCTTTCTTCAGTACGTATGCGATACGCACTTCGTTGCGACCGGAACCCGGCGTAGTATAGAATCCGGAGGCAGGCGCCATGAACACC
>NZ_JBCNZM010000138.1:0-12769 GCF_040227615.1 Bacteroides sp. RTP31139st1_H2_RTP31139_211217
GCTAATGACCTCATACAGAAAAATAACATCTAATATCGCAGGAAAACTTAATTTGCTGGAAACGTACCTATTCTATTGCTTGGCTCTCTGTTCCGATTGCAATACGATGGAATCATATATCAAACAAGATAACTTGACTGATTTCTACGGAATTAAAAAGACAGACCAAATAAGAGAATGGCTGCACAAGTTTGAATCCCTCGGATTAGTAAACATAGATAAATTTGATGTTTACGGACAATATGGAAAATTCAACAGATGCAGTTACCGATTAGATACGGAACATTACGTTCTTATAACTAATAAGTTATATGATGAACCTATAAGCAAGGAACTGAAAGGCTTTCTTGTCCTGCTGAAATGTAAATGCTTGAACGGGACTAACACCACTCTTTACAGCCAAAACAAATTAGCGGAAGAACTTGGCTTGTCTAAAGGTACAATATCAAGATATATGAATGAAGCCATAGAAAATGGCTATGCAAAAAGAGACAAGAAAGGAATACACCTGCTTAGAGAGGATATATTTCTGATAACTTCTGAAAGCCAGTTGGCTATTATCAAGAACCTATATCCCGAAATAATCACCGATGAAGACCTTGAAAGAGGTTACATTGCCTAATATATTGCCAAGCCGTAAGTAACCCTTGCGGCTTTTATTTTTGGCGCAGAACCACAGACGTACATTTTCCCGATTCTGACTTTCTGAAAATTTCCACTTTAATAAAAGTTATATAGCCTATACTTTATAATATGCCACATACAGCCAATGACATTAAAAAGACTACATAATTAAAGAATCACCTATATGCAGTTTAGCTAAAAGTCAAGAGAACAGATATATAAGGTACTTAATACAGAAATCCCCCCTCCCCATTCAGCCAGTGACCTAAAATATATAAGAGTGGCTGTCTTTACGGCATACTACCCCTCAAGTCCCCCTCTGTATATTGATATAAAAAAGAATTATTAATCATTTAAACTTTTATCAATATGAGAAATTTAGTTATCATGCCAACAGAGAACAGAGAGAGAATGAATTTAGGTGAGCTTGCAGAAGAAGCAACCATTATTGAAGAAACTGCAACGCCTAAAAGGGTAAATCATTTCATTGAGGCAAACACCCAAGAAGCTACCTTGCAACATTTGAAAAATGACTGTATTACTCCCGTTTTTGCAAAAGACAATGAGCTTACAGTAAACCATGCTGCATTTATTGAAACTGTTTGGGAAGCTGCAAACTCCTACTACAATGGTGAGACTATTGGAACACCCGATATTCGTGTCTCTCATGTGATTAAGGGTCGCATTCCCGAAGCAATTCACAAACCAGCCAATCAGTTATTGGAATCTGACAAGACTATCTATTATGAAAGGGCAGCTTTCAGTATTGACATTCCTACAATCTATGAAACGGTTGAGGGAAACAAGTTGAACCTTTCAATAGTGGGGGTCAGAGCCTATAATCAAATGAACTTATACAGCAAGAAAGTTCCAGAGTTGTTTAGATTGGCTATTGGCTTTAAGAACCAAGTTTGTTGCAACATGTGCATCTTTACAGACGGTTACAAGGATGATTTAAGGGTGAGCAATACAAGTGAACTTTACCGTTCTGCTTTGGAGTTGTTCAACAACTACAATCCTGCCAAACATCTGTATTTGATGCAACAGTTGGGCAATACATCAATGAGTGAACACCAATTTGCACAAATATTGGGCAAAATGAGGCTTTATCAGTGTTTGCCCAATGGCTACCAAAAGAGACTGCCAAGAATGTTGCTTACTGATACACAGATTAACAGTGTTGCAAAAGCCTACATTAATGATGAGAACTTTGGCAGCTTTGGAAATGACTTGAATATGTGGAAATTCTACAACCTATTAACGGGTGCAAATAAGAGTAGCTATATAGATTCATTCTTAGACCGCTCTTTGAATGCCACTGAAATGGCTGTTGGAATCAATGCAGCCCTGCATGGGGATGAGCATTACAAATGGTTTATTGACTAACTAATGAGAGGGCATCTATTTATTTAGGTGTCCTTTCCTATTTTTACAGAACTATGGATAAACAGATAGAAAAAGTAATAAAGCACATTAAAGACTTGGAAAACAGATTGGGGTATGTGGATAATAACCTACGCTATATCAAAGTTATACAAGCCTTGAAATATTGGTTGGAAAAGTTTGCAGACCTGCTTAGTAACAACCAAGCATTACAAAGAGAGTACCAAGCAACCTATTTAAGCTACTTTTATACGGGTTGTGGTTTTTCCTTTTATGATAGGGTGTGTAATTCCATATTAGAGTATAAATATGGGAACAGACCTTTTTAATAACTTAAAAATACTACAAAATGGAAGATGATGGAAAATTGATACTATGGGGAACATTGGTAGTTCTCCTACTGATAATAATTGGTATTGTCAATCCGTTTTTGCTGATACTGATTTTATCCATCTTTATTTATATACAATCATAGTTACACCTGTTTTATTGGAATGTGACAAAGTTTGAAGTTTCTGAACCATTTACAGAAACAGAAAAGTTTGTCACATTCTGATAGTTCCAAGAAAAACGGAGTGCAAACCAGTTCTGTAACGGAGTGGGAAACTCTCTTTTTAAAATGGCATAATATGGCTTGTAGTTTATGGTATGTGCGATTTTGGGGCAAATTTATCCTCACAGATAACGCTATAATTGCAAATGAATCATTAATTTTGTGGACTAATTAACTAAAAGCGCAATAGATATGGAAGATACATTCTCTTTAGGTAACGTATTGTTATATGGTGAGTTTCCAGGAAAAGGCAAAGAAAATAGTCTTACGGGAGAAATGGCAGAGTTGTTTATCTCAAAGATTTTCGGGGTTACAGTTCTCAAATTGAAATATGAAGATGTCTTATATCCAGTTCAAACCACAAATAACTGTGAAATTTATAGGGCACAAACCATAAAAGGAGAGAAATATTTTAAGAATGAAGACCTTGATGATTTAATAGAAGCTATAAAAAAGGCAAAGTAGTAAACAGATTCTTAAAGAGTTCGCAGCATTTGCGGACTTTTTTTATGCCTATTATGAAGATTAGATACTTCTTTCATTCATTACTTAGTTAGACTACAAATCTATATACCTTATTATCTCTAATAGAACAGCATCTTTTCAATCCACAGAATCTACGGGTACTTTTTTCGGAAAGAAATCTTTTTATAGACCCCAATCAAAAAAAGTACCTACCTTTGAAGCTACGAAGAAAAAAGGGCAATATTGCCTAATACCTTACTACAGATATGTTTTGGAACACTTGGAACTACATTTATCAGTGTTTTATCTTTAGACATTCAAAACCTTTCGCTAACTTTGCAACAATTTCAGAGGTCTTAATGCTCTGAAAGGACATATTTAACGAAAAGGTGTTATTGAGATTATCTTCTTTTCTCAAATTCTCGCAAAATTTGAAAAGGCATGAAGATGATAGCAGTAGCACCCCACCATTTGATATATACCTACCTTATATCCATAAGGCTCTTAGATATTGTCAAAATTGGTGTGGGTTGCTATTGTTTTATCCATGCCAAGGCAATGCGAGAAGCCAGAGAAAAGGATAAAGCAGATATAGTTCCCACACCTTATTTTTTATCCGCTTCTTCGGGGAATTGGAAGTGCAATATTATTAATATGACTGATGATAATATTTTAACGTGTTACTCTTGCTTCTTAGTTAGCATTCTATCCAAATGCCCTAATCAATCCCTTTCTGCAACAAAGGTTAATATAAAGAATGCCTTTATAACATATATGGAAATGGGGAAAAGTTGTGCAATTGATAGAAACTTTCAATACGAAAATTTTATTAATGAAGCAAGAAATATTATTTCAGAAGTTGGAGGTATAGAACAAATAATTCAAGCATTTAAGTCCTTGGCGACTAATGAAGATATAACAGAATGCAAAACTTATTTAATGAATTTCGGGCATCAATGCCGTAGAATTTCAAATAGTGAAGCACCAATGCAAGAAGCCATATACATATCTAAACAATTTTAAGCTCTATATTATGAGACTTGCAAAATGGTTTAGATGGGTATTTCCTGCAAAGAACAAAACTAATGAATCTATTAATATAGTAAATAGTATAGCAAAAGCAAAGAAATTACATAAAGAGCTAATACTATATGCTCATCCTGATAAGCATCCCAACAATCAAGAACTGGCAACCAGATTATCAGAACGTATAAATGAGAATAGGTTTAATTACAGTGAGTTATTAAAATTGCAGGACATAATAAACAAAGAATTATATATATAGGAATGAACATCATAGATTTATTTAAAAACTTATTAAATTCACTGCTTGATGGTTCTTTTGAAAAAATGAAAATCATATCTACTATGAATCAAGCATTTAAAAAATACTATTATTCGGGTGAATTAAACAGATTGTGTAAAGTATCTATAACAATGGGAAACGATAGTTATAGACACGAAATGAGTGCTATCTTTTTTAGAAGCGGATTTAAAATCTCCATTGAGAATGATTCTGATTTACGGGATTCTGAAATAAGAGATATATCTCAATATATATTATCAAATAAGGCTTTTGTCAGACAACTCATGTCATTGGGATTTGATACCTTAATAATAATGGGTAAAACCACTAAAAAAGCAATGCAATATAGCCTAAAAGAATATGCTCAATTAGGAGGGTTCTCTTTAGAATAAACAACTAATTAATTATTAAGAATATGAGTTGCGTTAGGAGTACTTATAGAAAAAAAGAACTTATTCAAATTGTAATAGAACAAACTTTTGTTTTAAAGAAGGATTATATAAGTAAATGGTTTTCTGTAAAAGAGGTATATACCGAAGTTTTACAAGAAGAAGAAAAGATTATATTCAGTAATGGAGAAGTTGTTACGAAAGAGCGTAAATTATACGTGAATTGCGACCCAACAAATTTTATACATTGGGTAACTGATTATAAAAACAATATTAGTATGACATATTTCTCTACTGGACAAGAAGAGAAAGGAGAGCCACCTTTAAAACCGAAGAATGACAAGATTGTTCGTAAATGGACAAATGGGGAAACTTGTCACGAATGTTATAATAGCAATAGAGATTTGTCATATATGGCAATCTATGATGCGAACAATAGATTAAAGGCTGATACAAATTACATATATGACAATGACAATCACCTTATTAAGATTCGTTACATGAAAGAATATGGGAAATTGAAATCAGAAATAACATGCCAATATAATGCGCAAGGCAAACTTGTTTTTGAGCAAGTGGTAGATGGTGATAACAAAATAGTAAGTAGAACAACGTATTATTATAATAATCAAGGAAAAGAAACACGTATATGTAAACATATTAGAGGTAGAGAGTATAATTCTAAGTTCAACTATGACAATAATGGAAACCTTATATCATCTGATTTTTATGATGATAGCCATATATTAAGGCATGGTACATATCGCTATAATCAATATGGTGATACTATTTATTTTGATACATGGAGAGATGGAAAGAGGGTTAAGGAAGAATATGAATATGATAAGTACGATAAATACGGTAATTGGCTTGAATGCCGTGAATTAAAAGATGGGGAAACTGTAAGATTCATCAGAAGACAATTTAAATATACAAATTAGCTTATTTATGAAAAAGACTGTTATCCTTTTAATCAGCATAGCTACATTCATAGCTTGCGCTAAACAAAAAACAGAACAAGTTTCTACTATAGACAGCACCTTGCAGGTAAGAGTTGATTCTATCCTGCAAAACAAGCTATCCGAACTTGATGCAACAATAGGGCAAGTTATTGTAATGGAAGTGCAGACGGGAGAAATTAAGGCTTCTGTTGGTTCTGATTCTATTCTGCAAGAATCGGGATTAGTGCGTACCGCTTCACTTTTGGCAGCATTAGAAACAAAAGCAGTCAAACTATCTGATACGATAGACGTTGCAGATGGGGTTTTAGCTATTGGAAAAGATACATTGTGCGACCATAATTGGCATAGAGGTGGATATGGAAAAATCACAGTAGAACAAGGGTTTGCTTTCTCGTCCAATATCGCCAATTACAAAGCGGTAAGAAAGGCATTTGATAATGAACAAACCTTTGCGGAAGCACTTGCAAAATACGGTTATCAAGTGAAAGATACAAGCCTTGTCTATAACCCCTTGGGATATGGCATACTCACTACTCCATTACAGAACTTGACTTTCTTTAATGCAGCAAGCAAGACAGCCATTAAGCAAGCATTGGAATACGCTGTTTCTAATGGATTAGCTAAACCTGCCCAATCCGATAAGGTTAAAGTAGCAGGAGCAACGGGAACTATTCAACTTCCAAACGGTGAATATGCCGTAGAATTTTGCGGTTACTTCCCTGCCGATAATCCGAAATACAGTGTTATCGTTACCATTAATAAGAAGGGATTACCTGCAAGTGGTGGACTGATGGCAGGTGATGTGTTTAGGCAGATTATTGATATAATGAATGAAAGGTAATGAGAAGATTACTATTTATCATTATTGGGTTACTTTGCTTAATAGCTTGCAAAACAGACAAAACATCTGTTCCGCAGGATTTTGAATGTTTCAATCAGCCGCATATCTACATTAAGTACAAACAGCCTATAAACGGATATACAGTAAAAGTAATGTGGCTGCAAAATGGTGAAGTAGGTAACGCTCTATTCTGTTTAGAGAAACAAGGAGTACAATATTACTACTTTGCGGAGAAATGGACTGATAGGGTTCTGTATGATAAAGGCAACACATATCCGAACAACACAGTTATAGAGTTAGACTATACGGCTAAATTAGAGAACGAAGAATACCTTTCGGATAATTCTCCTTTCTTCTTTTCTGATGTTGATTTTGACGGAGAAGATGAGTTCATTATCAACCGCTATAAAAGTGGTTCAAGAGATTCCAATGCTTATGATGTGTACGATGTCAGCCCATACGGTTACTTTATGCTGAAAACAGAAGCACCATTTACAGAGTTGGAAAACGGACAATGTAAGTTTGATTCAGAGAACAAGACCATTACTATTTACGGTTCTAATGGTTGGAACAATATTATCAATAAGACCTACCAATTAAAAGACGAAAAATTTGAATTGATAAAATAGTACATACGCAAAAAGCCAGCCCATCCAATTACGGATAAGTTGGCTTTTTCAGTTCTGAACAAACATCTATTAACTACAAAACTATGTGTTACACAAGCATATTTATAGATGCAGAGAACACAAAACAATAAGAGTAGATTTTTAAGCAGGTAGATTTTTAAGAAGAAATTGCTTTATATACCTACTACTGATTTCTATACCTATACGATATTATGCAATGGAAGTGCAATATATGAATACTTTTTTAGTAGGGAGAAAGCTACACTATACCATTATATACCATATCATTAGATAGGTAAAAAACTGATAGTCAAAAGCAAAACTATAAGAAAGAATCATTGCATAACAGCACGATATTTACTAACTTCGTGGTGCAGTTAAATGCTGCAAAGAGATTATTAATTTAATGTTGAATCTATCTTAGTTTTCTTTGAAAGTTAAACCGTGAGTTAAACCAAAGAAGAAATAGAAGAATATAAAGAAATCATAAGATAACTGCTAAGGTGCAATAGCTCAGTTGGTTGCCTTTGAAAGTCGAGCCGTAGGCGAGGCTTTTAAAGGTCTTGAGAGCAAAGGACTGAAAATCCTTGTGTCCCCGGTTCGATTCCTGGTGGCACCACTTAGAAGAAAAGCAACAAGCAGTAAAATCCTGATTTCCAAACGAAATCGGGATTTTTTATTTTCCGAGAGGACGCAAAAAGCGGCAGAATATTACCGTTTCCGGTGTTCCAATAGGTGGAGCTAGAAAGGTGGAGTGTGAATCTCCACCGAACAAGATTACTTCTCTCTGATTTGCAGTATTTTGCGTATCAAGAAAGCGTGCATGGTTTCCTACTTTTGTCCAACGAAAAAACTGTAGGAACATGAAACGAAACTCATTCAATGTGCTTTTCTTCATCAAGAAAGCCAAACTGCTGAAAAACGGGGAAGCCTCCGTGTGTATGCGCATCACGATAAACGGTGCGCGAGTGGAAAACAACATCCGCATGAGCATTGAACCTGCTCTGTGGAGTCAGGCAAAGGAGTGCGCCAAGGGCAAGAGCCGAAAGGCTTGTGAACTGAACCTCTACATCGAGCAAGCCAAAATCAAGTTACGCAAGCTGTTCGATGAACTGGAGGAACGGAATCATCCTGTTACTGCCCGAATCTTGCAAGAAAAATTCTTCGGAGCAAACGAAGAAGCGAAGGGAGTCCGCACACTCATCCAAACCATACAGGAGCATAACGACCAATGCCGTGAACTTGTAGGCAAGGACTATGCATTGATTACCGTCCGCCGTTATGAAAGCTGCAAACGCTATCTGGCAGAACTTATCAGACTGAAATACGATAAGGAGGATTTACCCTTGCCGGAAGTCAATGGTGAGTTGGTTCGTGCCTTTGAGTTTTATCTCAAGACGGAAAAGGAGTGCCAGCAAAATACGGTCATCCGCTATATGAAGTGCCTGAAGAAAATAACCAACCTCGCACTTGCCAATGAATGGATAACCAAAGACCCGTTTATCGGAATCAAGTTTCACGAGAAGGAAGTAATCCGCGAGTTTTTAACCTTGGATGAGTTGCATCGTATCTACAACAAGGAGTTTTCCCTTGACAGGATTACGGTTGTACGAGATGTTTTTATCTTTGCGGCATTCACCGGATTGGCGTTCATAGATGTACAGCAACTATCCGCTGAACATATCGTTCAAGACAACAACGGCAATTATTGGATTCGCAAGCCTCGCCAAAAGACGAAGAACATGTGCAACATTCCGTTGCTTGATATTCCGATGCAGATTTTGGAGAAATACAAAAGCCATCCGACTTGCCAAAAGAAAAATGTGTTGCTCCCCGTCCCCTGCAATCAGAAGATGAACAGCTATCTGAAAGAGATTGCCGATTTATGCAATATTTCAAAGTGCTTGACCACGCACACGGCCCGGCACTCGTATGCGACCTCCGTGTGCCTCGCCAATGGCGTAAGCATTGAAAATGTGGCAAAAATGCTCGGTCATTCCAATATCAAAATGACGCAGCACTATGCCCATGTGTTGGATTCCTCTATTCTCAAAGACATGATGAATGTTAGAAGTGTCTTATCAAAAAGTCTTTGATTATGGATAGGGGAGTAATAACAATCAGTGAAACGGGTGCAGTAATCATACCGACTGCACCTGTATGGATGACTCAATTTGAGATTGCCGACTTGTTCGGGGTGCTCTCGTGCCACATTCGCAAGGCTATTCATGCTATATATAAGAATAAGGAGTTGAACGAATGTGATACGATGAAGTATGTCAAGCAACCGGACGGCATCAGTTATGATGCTTATAACCTTGAAATGATTATAGCTATTGCATTTAGAATATGCAGTAAAGAAAGTATCCTGTTCAGACGGTTTGTAATAAATGAAATCTGCGCCACCAAGAAAGGGAATCCGATAACGTTGTTCTTCTCTTGTGGCAAGGATAGCAACCTATGGTATAGTTGAGACTCATCCCGTCAGCCACCTGTCCCCGATGCTCGGATGCAAAGGTGGCGTGTGGCTTTGACGGCATTGGCAAGGTCGGGCGGCAGAGCCGTTTCGGGCAGAATCTTCCTCAAACAGCTTTGAGCGTATTCCGCCCGAAAACCTTGCCACTGCCAGCCACACACATTTGGGGCATCCGGCAACGGAAACAAGCGACTGACGGGAAATCAGAAGAAAAAGAGGGAACGGCTTACAGACGAAGCTAAACATTGATGCTTCATCCGTAAGCCGTTCCTTCTTCTTTTTACTGTGTGCCATTGCTGTCGCAATTATAAGGCAGACGGCAAACTGCGCTCCTTCAAGAAAATCAGATTGCCGTCTGTCGGTAGGCGGAGCGGTAGCCATCAACCAACATCCTTTCGATGTCGGATTCACGGTAGAGGATTTTGCCACCCAACTGGATGTAGGCTATGCGTCCCTCGGTGCGATAGTCCTGAAGCGTCCGGCGGCTCACCTTCAAACGTGCCGAAACCTCTTTGTCGGTAAAGAAACGCTCCCCGTTCAGTATCGGGCGATAGTTGGCGGTCAGATGCTCTACATTGTCCAACAGACGGTCGAGGCTGCCCATGAAATGGATTATCCACTCGTTGTCTTTGTTAATCAGTTTATTCATGTTACTTTGGATTTAGTGGAATTATTGTTATGACTCTATTCGGTTGTCAGATTGTCCTGCCTTTGAACCTTGCTTCTTTCCGCTTGTCCTCCACGATGGAGACGATACGCTGCACGTCTTCGGGACGGTAATACGTTTTGTGGTTGATTTGGCTGTATGCCAAAGTTCCGTTGTCCCGAAGCGTCTGCAACGTGCGTGGGCTGATGTTGAGCATCCGGCACACATCCTGATTGTCCATCCACTCGCTCATTTTCTTTTCGCACTGCCGATGACAGATGGTATCCATTCGGCTGACGAAGCGGTCGAACTTAGCGACCAGTTCCTCAAAGGTCTTTCTCTCGATTGATACGATTTCCATATTGTCTTTCTTTTAGTTGTTATTCTTTCTTTTGCCACAAAGGAATATATAATCCGTTACCAGACAATGGGTTTCCCGAAAGTGGAAGCGTGTTGCGTTGGTACGGCAGTCATTGTCCGGGATGCTGCTTTTCTTTTAGCAGTCATCATTCCTTCGTCCGCAAAGAAATACATAATCCATCATCCGGCAATGGATTTTGAGATTACTGGCAGCATGTGGCACAGGATGGTAGCGGTTGGAATCGGTTGGAAACAGCGTTTATCCTCTTAATACTGAAAATAAGGGAAGTGGCAAGAGCAAGAATAAGGGCTTAATTCAAAATTGCCCGTAATTGAGACTTTTTCCCTTTCGGTTATTCACATCCGGCAAAACGGTGAAGTCCGCACCGCTGTTTCAGTCGCCATAAAGTAAAACCATACAAAATTGACCAACAGAACCCAAGTGCTTGACTGACTGCATTAAAGCATCTTACTTTGCTCCCGATAATCGGTCGAGGTGCTGAACACGGCCACATTCAATAACTTAATCAATTTATTTTTTACAATGAAGAGAGAACCAAACATTACAGAGCAGCAGGCTCGTGAAATCGTGGAAAAAATGGGACGCAGGGAATCCTACACTCCCAAGTCAATGGATGACCTCTACAGGCGTATCGGTCTTGAACCGGATGAGCCGGAACAACCCGGCAAAACCGTCACTGAGGAAACAGAGACGGCTGTGACGAATGAACCGTCAGGTGTGGCGGTCGAGGGAACGGCAATGCCGCAGAAGCGTGTCAGCAGCAAGCAGCGCAGGCTGTCGCTGGAGGAATACCGCACCACCTATCTCCAAGTCCCCAAGATTGTCAACCGCAAGCCCGTGTTCGTCAGCGAGACGGTGCGTGACGAACTGGACAGGGTTGTCCGCTACCTCGGAGGAAAGGGCATGAGCGCATCGGGATTGATAGAGAACCTTGTCCGTCTGCACCTCGATGCCTATCGGGATGACATTGAGCAGTGGCGCAAACTCTGACGGGATTACGGAAAGTCAGTTAGGTCGGTGGATATACTTCATCGGCTTAACCGATACCCAAGATGAGTTATTACACTCGGAAACAAATCCGACAGGCGGAGGATTTTTGTGTCTTCAAAGACACAGCAAGATATATTTTCAGTTACCCGAATAATTCTAAGTAACTGAAAATCCTTCACCGCCGTGGGCAGAATTATCCTCCGCAGTCGGATAATTTCGGGGTTCCTTAATCAAAGATTAAACAATGGACAAGCCATAAAATTAAAAGAATAAGAAGCATGAAAAAGAAGAGCAAGTACGGGAGAAATCCCAAGTTGAACCCGAAGACGCACTGCGTGATGGTGCGTTTCGACGATGTGGAATGGAACAGGTTCCTGACGATGTACGAGGAATCGAACGTGTACGCAAAAGCTGTCTTTCTCAAGGCGCACTTCTTCGGGCAGAAGTTCAAGGTGCTAAAAGTGGACAAGACGCTGGTGGATTACTATACCAAGCTGTCGGACTTCCACGCCCAGTTCCGCTGCATAGGCACGAACTACAATCAGGTTGTCAAGGAGCTGCGTATCCACTTCTCAGAGAAGAAGGCGATGGCATTGCTCTACAAGCTGGAGAAGTGTACCATTGACCTTGTGAAACTGAGCCGGGAGATTGTGGAACTTTCAAGGAATGTGGAGGCTAAGTGGCAACAACAGCCACAACAATATGACAGCTACTAACTTGCGACACCGTCAAACGTGTATCGGAACAATTAAAAACCGCATCGGAATGGGACAGTCATTCCGATGCGGTTATATGGCAATGATTTTATTGGTTCTTCCCCGTCAGCCATTCTTTAGCCGCTTCTGTCAACCTGTATTGCTGTTTCGGATGCTTCGGTTGGTTAGGGTAAAGCCGTTCAATCAATCCTTCTTCCAATGCAGGAGTGATATAGCTCTCACGGAAATACTTTAAGTCTTTAATATCACATACATCCGCCATATCCCTCATAGTCATATAAGAATCGCCCATTTTCTGAATGAGCAATTCCACTTGAGGGGTACTTGTCCTCCTTAATCGTTTTCTTGTCCTCTTTATTAGTCTCTATTGTGTAGGATTTAAATCAGGTCGTTTGAAAGTAATAGTC
>NZ_JBCNZM010000138.1:12779-13213 GCF_040227615.1 Bacteroides sp. RTP31139st1_H2_RTP31139_211217
AAACCACCGTCAGAACACCATGTAGGTGTTTCCACGCCTTGTGCTTTACAGGCATCCATGATGCGCCTTGCTCCACTGCCCCAATTTTCCAAATAAGGCATCCGATAGAGAGTTTCTGCTACTTTCAAGTTGTGAGGATATGATTAGTGAGGCTCCTTGAAATTTTCGGCGGTTATCTATGGTGGAAAGTGTCGGGACTTATTATCTCGATACGGTCGTCATAGATGGTAAGACTGATGGTCAAATACATGTTCGGTTTGCGTGAGTCATTTGACCGAACAAGTCTATATTAGATTGTCAATTACGAATAGAATTTTATAGAACAAGATAAAACTGTTTTTAAAATCTCATAAATGCAAGAACAAATTTGCTTATGTTTCAAATCTTTTCTGTATCTTTGTATGTTGGGAGAATTAGTTTTTATGGTGTAACTT
>NZ_JBCNZM010000139.1:0-365 GCF_040227615.1 Bacteroides sp. RTP31139st1_H2_RTP31139_211217
ATACGTTGCTTCTTGTCCATCCCGAAGGTGGTGCCCATCAGTGATTCGTAGTCATAGTTTTTCACATCGAGCAGACCGCGTTCGGAGTTCAGGAACTTGCCCACATCGCAAGAGAAGTACATCATGGTGCTGTCCTTCAAGGAGGCAATGGCCATCTCTTTGATGTCCTCTACGGGCAGGTTGACATAAGTCCAGTTCTTGCCGTCGTAACGGTGGCGGTCATAGTCTATTTCATAGCACTTGTAATACTCGCGACTGGGGTCGTTCATCAGCATTACGTAGTTGGTCAGCAGTTGTTTGTCTCCATATTTCTCAAGGAAAGACATGGGAGTGTGATGCTCTGTCTCCACAGGATTACCCTTGGC